>CAIXXI010000133.1 GCA_903923345.1 uncultured Burkholderiales bacterium
CCGGCGGCATCCTGGACGATCTCCCGGACCGCAACCCCTGACTCGGTGATCTTCAAGACCCGACCGAAATTTTGCCCGATGTGATTGCCCACCCGAACCTGATGCAATTGCGAGTCCACTTTGAGCAGGGCCACATGGCTGCCACCCAGGCGCAAATTGCCGACCATCTGAAGGGCATCCAGCGGAAACGCCTCGAGGGCTTCACGCCTGCGCTTCAGGTCGGGCTGCAGGCCGTTGCCCATCGATGCCGGCGCAGTCGCTGCCGCAGCCATCAGCACCTTGAGCTTGCCTTGATTGAAGGGATCGACCTCACCGACCGTGCGATATCGAAACGGCTCGAATTGCTTCGGCTCGGCGACTTTCTCGACCACGGCCGGTGTCGACTGTCGGGTCTGGTCCATCCAGGTCTGGAGGTCCTGATGCCCGCTTTCACAGGCAGTCAGCATCATCGTCAGTGTGACCAGCCCAGCGACTTTCACACTGCGCGCCCTGCTCACGTCAGGAAGATTCATTTCTTCTTGGCCTCCGCTGCCTTCTTCTTCGCTGCCTCGGCACGCTGCTGCGCGATTTCCTCGGCATCCAGGTATCGGAAGGTCTTGGCTGTTGCATCCATCGTGAGCAGAACGGTCTTGTCCTGCTGCTGGATCGACAGATTGTTGAGCGTCACGATTCGCGGAAGGTTGGCCAGATCGCTGGCGAAGGCCCCGAGGTCATGATAGTTGCCCACCACCCGAACAGTGATCGGCAGCTCGGCGTAGTAGTCGCGAATCACGACCTGACCCGGCTTGAAGAGTTGCAACTGGGCACCCCGGCCCACGCCGGCCTGGTTGATGTCCGACAGCAGGGCATCCATTTCTGCCTTGCTCGGCAACTGCTTCTCGAGCTGGCTCACATACTGGGCAACCTGCTCCTTCTGTTTGCGCAGCAGCGGCAGATTCACCGCCTGCCGGATCTTGTCGGCGTACTGCTCCTTGAGTTTGACTTCCTCGATCCGGCCGGCATCGAGTTCATCGAGCAGGCCGCTCCAGTAGAGCGACCAGCCCACCGCAAGCAGGCCGGCAAACACCGCGCAAAACAGCACGCCGCGAGGCAGGCTCGGCCACAGGCCGGGATGTCGGCCGCGCAAGCCCTGGAACTGGGAGGCGACCCGGTCCTTGTCGAATTTCAGGCTGGGCAGGGAGAGCTTGGGCATGATGGTCCGTGGGTGTATCGGTCGCAAACTCAGCCGGCCTGACCGAGCTTGACCCGCCCGGTCGAATCGGTTCGGGGCGCCGATTTGCTGCGCTCATCCGCTGGCGGCGCTGACTTCTTGATCATCGCGTTGAGCGAAAACTCGAAGACCTTGCGCGCTTCCTTTTCCTTCTGATTCGCGCCTGCAGCCGGCGCAATCTCCTTGAGCGCGACTTCCTTGATCTCGGTCAGCTCAGGACGTTCGATCCAGGGGCTGCGGTCGGTCAGATTGCGCAGCAGTTCGGCCACCCGCTCGTTGGTCTGGGCATGGCCTACCAGGGTCACCTTGCGGTCATCCTGCTTGAGCTGGCGAAGATACAAACCCTCGGGCGCGAGCTTGACCAGTTCATCGAACAGGTGAACCGGCACGGTTCGATCGCTCTGGAGGTTCTCGACCGCAAGCTGGCGCGCCTTGAGCGCGGCGATTTCTTCCCGCAGGGTCCGGATCTCGGCGATTTCTTTGTCCAGGCGCGTGTTCTCGGTCTGGATGAATGTATTGCGACCCCGCTGCGTGTCGATCTGATGGCTGATCGCCATGCCACCGGCCAGCACGGCCGCGCCGCCAGCCAGTCCGACCACAATCAGCCGGGTCATGAAATCCCGCTTGCGTCGCTCGCGGGCCGCTTCCCGATGGGGCAGCAGGTTGATCCGGATCGGTGCAACTCGATGCGGCGTGTCCGGGGCCGCGATCTGCGTGGCGGCCATCTTGCCGAAGATCGTTCGCCGGCTCATTGATCAAACCTTCTCATTGCAAGGCCGCAGCTGACCATCAACGCGGGTGCATCCACCTGAAGCTGGCGCTCGCGCACGCCCGACCCGATCTCCATGCCCTGGAACGGGCTCATGATCTCGGTGGCAACCTGCGTGCGTTCGGCGATGGCCTCGGCCAGGCCGGGCGTCACCGCACCGCCGCCCGCCAGGAAGACCCGGTCGATCCGGGTAAAGGGTGTGGAGGCATAGAAGAACTGCAGCGCACGCGCAATCTCGGTGGCTGCCTGGTCGACAAACGGTGCCAGCACTTCGGCGACATAGTTGGTCGGCAGATCACCACTGCGCTTGCGCAGCTCGGCTTCTTCGACGCTCAGGCCGTAGCAGCGCACGATGTCCTGGGTGAGCACCCCGCCGCCAAAGGGCTGCTCGCGCTCGAAGACTGTCTTGCCCTCATGCACCACCGTCAGGCTGGTCGTGGCTTGCCCGATGTCGAAGACGGCCAGCACCATGCCGGCCCCTGCGCCCGGCAAAAAGCTGCAGACATGGTCGATGGCCAGACGAGCGGCATAAGGCTGCACATCGACCACGATCGGCTTGAGTCCGGCCATTTCGGCGATCGCCACGCGGTCTTCGATGCGCTCCTTGCGCGAGGCGGCCAGCAGCACCTCGACATCATCGGGCGACTGCTCCGATGGGCCCAGGATCTGGAAATCCAGATTGACCTCATCGATCGGGAACGGAATGTACTGGCTGGCTTCAGACTCGACCTGAACCTCGTAGTCTTCTTCGAGCAGCCCGGCCGGCAGCATGATGCGCTTGGTGATCACCTCTGAAGAAGGCAGCGCCAGCGCAGCAACCCGGGCTCTCGTGCCGGTGCGGCGGATGGCACGCGTCATGGCGCTGGCCACCGCCTCGGGCTTTTCGACATGACCATCCACGATCGCGCCGCGCTCGATCGGTTCGATCGCATAGCGCTCGAGCTTCATGCCGGTGCGGGTGCCAGGAACCAGTTCGACCAGCTTGACGCTGGATGCAGTCACATCGATGCCCAGCAGGGGCTGCGATGCGCCGCGTTTCATGGTCGGAAAGCTGAAGGCCACGACTTGTCCATCACGGTTCGTTGGGTCCATGCCGCCAGGTCGGGGGCCAGCAGCGCCAATCACTCCGGGCGATATGAAGACCCAGTGAGACTTTGGTCACACTGTATCGCTTCAATCTGTGGGAAGGTCCGCTCCCGGTATCCGTCGGTCATGCTGACCGCTCCGTTCGTCGAACAGACCGGAAAACCCCTGATCTACGCTGTGCAATCGGCTCCGAGCCGCGGTTATAAAACGGTCGATCGGTATAATCGACCTCCCTCTCTCATCTTGTCGGCCGTCCCCATGACCCCACTGCGCGCGCGCCTCGCGCGAGGCCCACAGCGCGTACCACAGCAGGCTCGGGCGCAAGGCGGGTTCGGTGTGCTGGCCGTGATGGGCCTGCTGATCGGCATTCCCCTGGCACTCGCGGTGGCTGCCGCCTGTGTGCTGGGGCTGACTGCATTGCTGGCCTCTGATCGCCTGCCGTCAATGGAAGTCCTGACCGATTACCGCCCCAAGGTGCCGCTTCGGATTTATTCGTCAGAAGGCACCCTGATCGGGGAGTTCGGCGAAGAGCGGCGCAGCGTCGTGCGCATCGACGAGGTGCCCGCGGTCATGAAGCAGGCCATTCTGGCTGCCGAGGATGACCGCTTTTTTGAACACAGCGGCGTCGACCTGGTCGGTATCGCCAGGGCCGCACTGGCCAATGTGGTGGCGGGTGGCAAGGCGCAGGGCGCCAGCACGATCACCATGCAGCTGGCTCGCAATTTTTTCCTCTCGAATGAGCGCAGCTACAGCCGCAAGGTCTACGAGATCCTGCTGGCCTTTCGTATCGAAAAGACGCTGAGCAAGGAGCAGATCCTCGAGATCTATCTCAACCAGATCTTCCTGGGGCAGCGGGCCTACGGCTTTGCGTCAGCCTCGCAGATCTATTTCGGCAAGCCGCTCGCCAAGATCAGCGCTGCCGAAGCGGCCATGCTGGCCGGACTGCCCAAAGCCCCCTCGGCATTCAACCCGGTGGTCAATCCCAAGCGCGCCCGAATCCGCCAGGAATACATCCTGGGCCGCATGAAGAACCTGGGCTATCTGAATGAATCGCAGTACCAGGCCGCCATCAACGAGCCCCTGGCCCTGCAGCCCGATCGCGGCGACTACGCCCTGAAGGCGCCCTACGTCGCCGAGCTGGCCCGAATGCTCACCGTCGAGCAGTTTCGTGAAGAGGCCTACACCGCGGGCCTGAATGTCTACACCACCATCAAGGCTGCCGATCAGCGCGCCGCCAACGCGGCGATCAAGACCGGCGTGCTCAACTATGACCGGCGCTATGGCTACCGCGGGCCAGAGGCCTGGGTGGAGTTGCCCGCCGATGCGACCCGACGTGAAGAAAAAATCGAAGAGGCACTGCTCGAAGCCGGTGACATCGATGACTTCCTGCCGGCCGTGATCACCGCCGTCGGTCCCCGATCGATGCATGTCGCCCGCAGCCGCGGCCAGAAGATCGAGATCGGCCCCGAGGGCCTTCGCTTCGTCGCGAACTGGATGCCCGACCGAGGCGCTGCCAATCGACGCTTCAAGCCAGGCGCTGTCATCCGAATCTCCGAAGGCAGCAAGGGCTGGGAGGTCACGCAGTTGCCCGAGGTGCAGGCGGCACTGGTGTCGGCCCGAACCGAAGACGGGGCGGTCATGGCCATGGTCGGCGGCTTCGATTTCAACCGCAACAAGTTCAATCGAGCCACCCAGGCCTGGCGCCAACCGGGTTCGAGTTTCAAGCCCTTCATCTACTCGGCCGCGCTCGAAAAGGGCTTCATGGCCTCGACCCTGATCAACGACGCACCCATTACCGTTCCGGCTGCGGTCACGGGTGGGCAGGCCTGGAATCCAAAGAACTACGACGGCACCTTCGACGGCCCGATGACCATGCGCACCGCGCTGTCCCGCTCGAAGAACATGGTCTCGATCCGCTTGCTGCAAAAGATCGGTCCGACCTACGGGCAGGACTACATCACCCGCTTCGGCTTCGATGCCGAGCGGCACCCGCCTTACCTCACCATGGCGCTCGGAGCAGGCTCGGTCACACCGGCGCAAATGGTGGGTGGCATCTCGGTCTTCGCCAATGGCGGCTACCGGGTCACACCCTACGTCATCGCACGGGTCACCAACGGCAGCGGCAAAGTGATCGCACAGGCTCAGCCGTCCCGCGAGGGAGACGAATCCGCCCGGACCATCGATGCCCGCAACGCCTTCATCATGGACAGCCTGATGCGCGATGTGGTTCGCAAGGGCACAGCCACCGCTGCCCTGCGGCTCAAGCGCGGCGACCTGGCCGGCAAGACCGGCACGACCAACGATTCATTCGATGCCTGGTTCGTCGGCTATGGCGGCAAGCTCGCTGCAGCAGCCTGGGTGGGCTTCGATCGGCCTCACAAGCTGGGCGATCGCGAAACCGGTGGCGGATTGGCCCTGCCGATCTGGATCAATTACATGGCGACCGGGCTCAACGGCATGCCGGAGCGCGCTGCGAAGACGCCTCCAGGCGTGGTGCAGATCAACGGCGAGTGGTACATGGCCGAAACCACGCCAGGCAAGGGCATTGCCTCACTCGGCGTGGTGTTCGACAACGGACTGGGCGGCGGCGCCCGAGGCGAGGAAGTCCGCGACCAGCTGTTCTGATCAGCTCGCCTACTGGATCAGACCGTTCTTCATGGCGTAATAGGTCACGTCGCTGTTTGACTTGAGGCTGAGCTTCTCGAGAACCCGCGACCGGTAGGTGCTGATCGTCTTGAAGCTCAGGTTCAGCACATTGGCGATGGCCGTGACCGATTCGCCCTTGGCCAGGCGCAAAAAGACCTGAAGTTCGCGGTCCGACAACTGGGCATGGGGCGGCTCGTCGCCGTTGCCACCGAGCCCATTGGCCAGCATGTCCCCGACGGCCTCCGAGACGAAGCGCCGACCCTGAGCCACCGATCGGATGGCGCGCAACAGATCTGCCGGATCGCAGTCCTTGGGCAGATAGCCGCTGGCGCCGAGCTTGAGCATCTGCAAGGCGTAGTGCTGCTCGGGAAACGACGACAGCATCAGCACCGGCAGATCGGGTTTGCGCAGGCGCACTGCACGCAGGACGTCGACTCCGTTCTGGCCCGGCATCGAAATATCGAGCAGCAGGACGTCGCAGGCATCGCTGCGCACGAAATCCATCGCCTCCCGGCCACTGGATGCCTCGCGCACACCCTCCATATCCGGCTGACCGGTCAGAAACTGACGGAAGCCGGCGCGGACGATCGGATGGTCGTCGCAGATGACGACCTTGAGTTTCTTGGTTGGCTGACTCTGGATCACTGGCATGTCCTCCATGTGGGCACCGTAATTGCTGACGATGGGTTGAGGCCCGAATGGCTCGGGTCCGCTTAGACAGAGGCAACTGCCGTGCCCGAAATGAGTCAGAGTCCCACCCGGATTGCCGCTGAACCAGCAGGCTTTCTTTCGATGTCCGCCGACAGCACCCCTGTCGACCTCGCGACTCGGCTGCAGCACGCCCGGGAAGCCGAGCGGGCCGCGCTGGCACGAGACCTGCACGACGAACTGGGCGCGATCCTGACTGCGGCTCGGCTCGATGTGGCCTGGCTGGCC
>CAIXXI010000134.1 GCA_903923345.1 uncultured Burkholderiales bacterium
CCATGGTCGCCGCCTTCAGCGCACGATGCCGCGTTCGACTGAAGACAGGAATCCGAGCAGCAGTTCGATCGACTGGGAAGCACTCAATGCACTGGCAGGTGGCACATCAGGCTGAACATCGGGCGTCGTCGGCTGGTCTGGTGCGCCGCTGATCAGTGACTGTAACTGGGACTGCAGTGCCTCGCGCGCCTGCTGCAGCGTCAGCCCCGAGCGGTACACGGTCTTGTAGGCCTGACGCAGCGCGCCGAGCGCGGCTGCATCGAAGCCGCGGCGGCGCAAACCTTCGGTGTTCATGCCATGCGCCTGAGCGGTATTGCCCGAGGCCATCACAAACGGCGGAATATCCTGCAGCACGATCGTGCCGGTGGCGGTCATGGCGTGCGCGCCGATCTTGCAGAACTGATGCACCTGGGAACAGCCGCCCAGAATCACCCAGTCACCGATCTTCACATGCCCCCCCAGATTGGTGGTGTTGGCAAAGATGGTGTGCGAGCCGATCACGCAGTCATGGGCAATGTGCACGTAGGCCATGACCCAGTTGTCGTTGCCGATGCGGGTGAGGCCCTCGTCTTGAGTCGTGCCGCGGTTGACCGTGACGCACTCACGAAAGGTGTTGCGATCGCCGATCTCAAGTCGGGTCGGTTCGCCCCGATATTTCTTGTCCTGGGGCGCGCCGCCCAGCGTGGCATGCGAATGAACGATGTTGTCCCGGCCGAGGACCGTGGGCCCTTCAAGGACCGCATGGGCGCCGATGCGGCTGCCTGCGCCAATTTGAACATCGGCGCCAATCACCGCATAAGGCCCGACCTGCACATCATCAGCCAGTTCGGCGCCGGCATCGACCAGGGCTGTGGGATGAATGCGTGACATCGGTTTCAGACTCCTGACGCCCCGTGCGCCGGCATCTGCGGCGGGTCGATCGCTCGCAGGGTGCACATCAGTTCGGCCTCTGCAGCCACTGCACCGTCGACCGTGGCAGTCGCCTTGAACTTGGAGATCGAACGTGCAAAACGCAGCACCTCGACCTCCAGGCGCAACTGATCGCCCGGGCCGACCGGTCTTTTGAACCGTGCCCCGTCAATGCCGACGAAATAAAACACCGAGCCGGGATCGGATGTCTTGCCCATGGTTGCGAATGACAACACGCCGGCAGCCTGGGCCAGGGCTTCGATCATCAGCACCCCCGGCATCACCGGAATGTGCGGGAAATGACCCACGAAATACGGCTCGTTGATGGTGACGTTCTTCAGCGCGACGATGCGCTTGCCCGGATCGAGCTCGAGAACACGATCGATCAGCAGGAAGGGATAACGATGCGGGAGGTATTCGAGGATGCCTCGAATGTCGATAGGGGTCATGAAGGGTCCTTGGGCAAACCGACCAACGTGGACAGCGATCGGATGCGCTGACGCAGTGCGGGCAATTGCTTGAGCAGCACAGCCGATCGCTCCCACTGCGCATGCGGCTGGAGCGGCCAGCCTCCAGAGTAATAGCCGGGTTCGGTGACCGAGCGATCGACCATCGCCATGCCACCGATGATGACGTCGTCGCAGATCCGCAGGTGCCCGACCATGCCGACGCCACCGCCAATCATGCAGCGGCTGCCGATCACCGCGCTGCCGGCAATACCGGTGCAACCCGCAATCACGGTGTGTTCGCCGATTTGAACGTTGTGACCGATCTGGACCTGGTTGTCGAGTTTGCAGCCGTTGCCGATCACGGTGTCGTCGAGCGCGCCGCGATCAATGGTGGTGTTGGCACCGATCTCGACGTCGCTGCCGATGCGCACCGAGCCCAGCTGCGCGATTTTCACAAAGCCTTGCTTCGAGGGAGCAAACCCGAAACCGTCCGCACCGATGACCGCGCCGGAATGAATGATCACCCGATCGCCCAGCGTGATGCCGTCATAGAGCACGACGCCGGCATCGAGCTGGCAGTTCTCACCCATCCTGACGCCGCGTCCGATCGAACAATTCGGACCGATCCGGCACTGCGCACCGATCACGGCGTCATCGCCAATCACGGTGCCGGCATCGACGCGAACCTCCGCTCCGAGTTGCACGGACCCGGACAGGTGAGCCGACGGGTGGATGCCTGCGCCGGCATCCGGGCCCGCGAGCCACTGTGCAAACCACTGCGAAACCCGCGCGTAGGCCACATAGGGGTCTGGCACCAGCAGGCGCGCCGGCACATGGGTCAGCGATGGGGCGAGCGTTTCACTCACGAGGATGGCCGCTGCCCGGGTTTGATGCGCGGCCGGCAGATAGCGTCGATGGGTGATGAAGCTGAGCGCATCGTCTTGTGCCGCTTCCAGGGAGGCCAGTCTGCAAATCGGCGTGGCGCCCTCCCCGATCAGCCGTGCATCCAGTCGCCTGGCCACCTCTTCGGCCGTGATCGGATTCGGCAGCGGCGGATGCATCGCGGTGCGCCCTCAGCGCCCTGAATTGAGCGAGCGCAACACCTTCTCGGTCAGGTCGATTCGCGGTGAGGCATAGACCGCCTCCTGCAGGATCACGTCGTACTTTTCCTGCTCGGCGATCTGCCGGATGACCCGATTGGCCCGCTCGATCACCGAGGCGAGTTCCTCATTGCGGCGCTGGTTGAGGTCTTCGCGGAACTCGCGCTGCCTGCGCTGGAATTCCCGATCGAGGTCGGCCACCTCGCGCTGGCGCTTGACCCGATCGGATTCACTGAGCACCGATGCGTCGCGATCGAGGCGCTCCGAGGCCTGCTTGACCCTTGCAGCCGATTCCTGGAGTTCCTTGTCGCGTCGGGCGAACTCCTGCTCGAGTTTTTGCTGAGCCGCCTTGGCCGCAGAGGATTCGCGCAGGATGCGTTCGGTGTTGACGAAACCGATTTTCACTGCGTCCTGGGCCCGGGTTTCCATCGGCGCCACCATGCAGACGATGCCCGCAAGGAGCCAACCCAGCACGAGACCTTGCATCGAATGCGTCTTCATCAGAAAGCGGTACCCATCTGGAACTGGAAGGACTGAATCTTGTCTTCGGGCTTGCGGTTGAGCGGGTAACCCAGACTGAGCTTGAGCGGTCCAAGCGGTGAGATCCAGTTCAGGCCGACGCCCGCCGAGGCGCGAAGTTCGCTGAACTCGAAGCGGGTTGCAAACACGTTGCCGACGTCGACAAAGGTGAACATGCGGATGCCCTGCTCGGTGCTGGCACCCGGCAGCGGGAACAGGAACTCGGCGCTGCTCACGAACTTCGCCTGTCCGCCAATCGGGAAGCCGTCCGAGTCACGCGGACCGAGGCTGGCCGGCTGAAAGCCGCGTACCGAGCCGATACCGCCGGCGTAGTAGTTCTTGAAGATCGGATAGACCTGGTTGTCGAGCGCCCAGCCCCGTGCAACCTGAGCCGACAGGCCGACGGTGTAGTCCTTGCTCAAGGGCCGATACCACTGGATGGAGGCATCGGCGCGGGCATAGCGCAGGTCACCGACCGGGATGGTCACCTCGAGGTTGCTGCCCATGAACAGGCCGCGAGTCGGGGTGATCGGGCTGTCCCGGCCATCGCGGACCCAGCCGACTGCGCCCAGCAGGGCCCAGCTTTCTTCGCCGAAGGCGTTGACGTAATCCACATAGCGCTGCGGCGGATTGGTGCCGAGACGGATGCGGTTGTATTCGTAGAGGATGCCGCCGGTGATGCGATCGACTTCGGTGTAGGGAATGCCGAATCTCAGACCTGCGCCTGCAGTCCGGATGTTGTAGTCGCCCAGCCCCAGGGTCTGCGCATCAAGTGTCCGGTAGTAGACGTTGAAGATGCGCGAGATGCCGTCGGGTGTGAAGTAGGGATCGACGCTGCTGAAATCGATGGTGCGTTGGGTCTTGCCGGTGTTCAGGCTGATTCCAATCGATTTGCCCGTACCCAGGAAGTTCTGCTGGTTGATCGATGCGGTCAGGATCAGCTTGTCGGTACTGGAAATACCCACACCGATCTGAAAGCTGCCTGCCGAGCGTTCGGTGACGGTGACATTGAGGTCGACCTGATCCGGTGCGTCCGGCACAGGTGAGGTGTCGATGGTGACATTGCTGATGTAGCCCAGACGCGTGAGCCGCTCGCGTGACAGCCGGATCTTGTCGGTGTCGTACCAGGCACTCTCAAACTGACGCAATTCGCGACGGATCACCTCATCGCGGGTGCGCGAGTTGCCGGCGATGTTGATGCGCCGCACGTAGGCGCGTCGACCGGGATCGACTGCCACATTAAAAAACACCGTGCGCTTTTCGCGATCGACATCGGGGATCGCATTCACGTTCGCAAAGGCGTAGCCGATCGAGCCATAGAGCTCGGTCATCGAGCGGGTTGATTCGCTCATTCGCTGGCCAGAGAAAATGTCGCCAGGGTGGAGCAGCATCAGGGCGTCGAGCTCTGCGTCGCGCCCGAGGGTGTTACCCGAAAAGCGATAGCCGGTTACCGTGAACTGCTCGCCCTCGGTGATATTGACCGTGATGTAGACCCGCTCCCGATCCGGGTCGATCGAGACCTGGGTTGAGTCGATGGCGAATTCGAGATAGCCCCGATTCAGATAGAAGGAGCGAATCCGCTCGAGATCGCCTGCGAGTTTTTCGCGGGCGTACTGGTCGGATTTGGTGTACCAGGACAGCCAGGTCGGTGTGGTCAGCGACAATTCATCGCGCAGCTGCCGTTCGGTGAAGGCCTTGTTGCCGATGAAGCGGATGTCGGTGATCTTGGCGATTTCGCCTTCTTCAATCGCGATCGAGACATTGACCCGATTGCGCTCGACCGGTGTCACCGTGGAGGTCACTCTCGCGGCATAACGACCCCGGGCAAGGTACTGACGCTTGATTTCCTGCTCGGCGCGATCAAGCAGCGATCGGTCAAAGATCCGGGATTCGGCAAGACCCAGATCCTTCAGCGCCTTGATCAGGATGTCATTGGCGATGTCCTTTGAGCCACTGACTTCGACGGCCGCGACGGACGGGCGCTCATCGATGAAGACCACCAGCACATCGCCCTCGACCTCAAGGCGGACGTCATTGAACAGGCCGGTTGCGTACAGGGATCGGATCGCGCTCGCGGCCCGCTCGTCGGTGACCCGATCGCCGACCTTCAGCGGGAGGTAGCCGAAGACCGTTCCGGGCTCGACCCGCTGCACGCCAACCAGGCGGATGTCGCGAACGATAAAGGGGTCGAAGGCCCACGCGGCATGGCTCAGCATGCTCGCGACGAGCGCGAACATGGATTTCGCAAACGGACGCATGAAACTCCTGGATAGCCCCCTTACAGGGGCGGCGACTCAGCTGCCAAACAGCCTGCTCAGGTCGTTGAACAGGGCCACCGCCATCAGGCCCATGATGGCGACAAGGCCGGCCCTCTGACTCACCTGCATGAACCGCTCTGACAGCGGCCGACCCTTGATGGCCTCAAGTCCGTAATATACCAAATGCCCTCCATCGAGCACCGGGACGGGCAGCAGGTTCAGGACGCCCAGACTGACACTGATCAGCGCCAGAAAACTGATGTAGGCCAGCACCCCGATGCGCGCCGACTGGCCAGCGAAATCGGCGATCGCGACCGGTCCGCTGAGGTTTTTCCAGGACAGGTCGCCGGTCAGCATCTTGCCCAGCATGCGCAGCGAAAACCACGACATCTCCCAGGTGTGTTTCAGCCCGTACTGCAGAGCGGAGAACACGCCGTGCTCCACTTTCACCATCTCAAAGCGGTTCTGCAGGGCAGCGCCGATCCGGCCCACCGTGCGTCCCTTGTCCTCGGCGCGGTCGGAAACCTGCTGCTGAGGCACGACGACGATTCGCTGGTCCACCCCGTTGCGCCGGACCTCGAGATTGACCTCGCGGCCCGCTGAATCCTTCAAGACGCTGATGAGGTCGCTGGCTCGAACGACCGCCCGCCCGTCAACCAATCGCACTTCGTCGCCAGCCAGCAAGCCGGCTTTTGCAGCGCTGCCATCGGGCAACACCGACCCGATGACCACTGTGCCGCCGGCCAGATCAAGACCCAGGATTCGGAGAAAGTCTTTTTCGATGTCGCCCGAAGACAGACCGCTGGTGTCCAGGCTGACCGATTGGGTTTGTCCGTCGCGGTTGATGGTGACGTTGACCGGACGCCGCTCGACGATTCCGTCGATCAGGCGCAGGCGCATGGCGTTGAAAGTGGCGACCGGCTCCTCATCGACCGCCATCACCCGATCACCCGCCTTGAACCCGGCACGTGCGGCGGCCGTCCCGGCTGCTGGGGTGTCCAGCAGGGCTGCCGGCTCTTCGGAACCGACCATGCCCAGTGCTGCATACAAGGCGATCGCCAGCAGAAAATTGGCCAATGGCCCCGCAATCACGATGGCGGCGCGGCGCGCGAGGCTTTGCCGGTTGAAGGCGCGATGCACTTCGTGCGCAGCAATCGGGGTTTGCGGATCCTCTCGCTCATCGAGCATCTTGACGTAGCCGCCCAGAGGAATCGGGGCGATCGACCATTCGGTTCGATCGGGGCCCACTGCAAAGCGAACCAGGGGCGTGCCGAATCCGATCGAAAACCGAAGCACTTTCACGCCACACAGGCGGGCGACGGTGTAATGCCCCAGCTCATGAATGAAGATGAGGATGGCGAGGGCAAACAGAAAAGCAAGCAAGGTGGTGATCATCGCTGGATCTCCGCGAGGCGGGAATGGGCGCAGGCGCGGGCCTCGGCATCGAGTGCCAGAACCGCAGCAACGCTCTCGGGGGCAGCCGATGCGCCCAGCGCATCGAGTACCTGTTCATTGAGTTTCGCAATGTCGGTGAAGCGGATGCGCCGCTCCAGAAATGCGTCGACTGCGATTTCATTCGCGGCATTGAGCACACAGGGTGCGGCCGCCCCGGCGCTGAGCGCCTCCCTGGCCAGCCGCAGGCACGGGAATCGGACCGGGTCGGGACGCTCGAAGTCCAGTCGACCGTGAAGGGCCAGATCGAGCATCGAGACACCACTGTCGATGCGGTCGGGCCAACCCAGCGCATGCGCAATCGGGGTCCGCATGTCAGGGTTGCCCAGCTGGGCCAGCAGCGACCCATCCACATACTCGACCAGAGAATGCACGATGCTCTGAGGGTGGATCACGACATCGAGCGACTCGGGCGGCATGCCGAACAGGAAATGCGCCTCGATCAGCTCAAGGCCCTTGTTCATCATCGTGGCCGAGTCGACGGAAATCTTGCGACCCATGCTCCAGTTCGGGTGGGCAACCGCCTGTTCGGGGGTCACCGCGTGCATTGCCTCGGCATCCATCGATCGAAACGGGCCACCGGAAGCCGTCAGGACGATGCGTCGCACCCCATCGCGCGAGCCCATTGCCGGCATGCACTGGAAGACTGCGTTGTGTTCGCTGTCGATGGGCAGGATGCGAGCACCACCGGCTTGCACGGCATTCAGGAAGACCGGCCCGGCCATCACGATCGCTTCCTTGTTGGCCAGCAGGATGGTCTTGCCGGTGCGAGCGGCAGCCAGCGTGGGTTCAAGACCGGCTGCACCGACGATGGCTGCCATGACCACATCGCATTCAGTCGCGGCGCACACTTCGCCGGCGGCCTGCGCGCCGGCAAGGACGCGGGTGCGCACGCCTTTGCCCTCAAGGGCTGCGCTGAGGGCTCTGGCTGAATCAGGATCAGTGAGCACCGCATAGTCAGGTGCAAATCGAAGACATTGCTCGTACATCAGGGCGTGATTGCGATTCGCAACCAGAGCAAACACCCGGTATCGATCAGGATGGCGAGACACGACATCGAGCGTGCTCTCGCCGATCGAGCCGGTTGAACCGAGAATGGTGAGCTGCTTCATCGAGGGATTATCGCAGCAGTTGCAGTAGCAGCAGGCATCCGGGCATCGTCGGGATCAGCGCGTCGATCCGATCCAGGACGCCGCCGTGTCCTGGCAGGGTTCGACCGCTGTCCTTGACACCTGCGAGACGCTTGAGCAGCGACTCATACAAATCGCCGACCACGCTGATGACCGCAATCGTGGCCAGCACGAGCGCAGCGACGGGCCAGCCCAGATGGCTTGCCAGATGACTGGAGAAGATTCGATCGGCAGCGTCCGGTAACCATTGCGCCAGCGCTGCGGCACAGGCGAGCACCGCCACGACGCCACCGGCCACGCCTTCCCAGGTTTTGCCCGGGCTCACCCGTGGCGCGAGCTTGTGGCGGCCCAGCGATCGCCCTGAAAAGTAGGCGCCGATGTCTGCCAGCCAGACAATCGCCATGGCTGACACCAGAAAGGCTGAGGACTCGATCCGCAATTCGTAGAGCGCGACCCAGCATGCCGAGAGCACCAGTGCCCCGATCGCCCATCCCGGGCCGACCTGATGCACCCGCGACAGGGACATCGGTCCGATCGAAACCCAGAACACGAGGCTGACTGCGCACAGCACGGCCACAAGTGCAGGTGGGGGTGGCACTGGGACCTCGCCTCGCCAGGCGATGTAGGCCGCCCCCAGGATGGCCAGCAGGGCGCCCAACGCTGCTCCGGCTCGTACGGATCCCAGCAGACGACCCCATTCGAAGCCGGCTGCACACAACATGAGCAGTGACACAAGGCCCCAGATCCAGATCGGCGCGAAAAAGATCGACGGCACGATGAGAACCAGCAGTACCACCGCGGTGATGATGCGTTGCGCGAGCATCGAGAGCGACCGCTCAGTGGTCCGGTGCAGGCTGATCGGCTGTCACCAACTGTGCGCCGGTGCGGCCAAAGCGCCGCTCACGCTGGCGGAATGATTCAAAGGCGGCTTCGAGTTGCTGCGCCCCGAAATCTGGCCAGAAATCGGGCGTGAAATAGAGCTCGGTATACGCCAGTTGCCACAGCAGGAAGTTGCTGATGCGCTGCTCACCGCCCGTACGGATGAACAGATCCGGCTCAGGCGCATGGCTCATGGCCAGATACCGTGAGAGCTCCGCCTCGGTGATTGAGTCGGGGTTTGCTGCCAGGTGCGGATTGGCTGCCAGCATCGCTCGGGTGGCTTGAAGGATGTCCCAGCGACCACCGTAATTGGCGCACACGGTCAGCACCAGGCGTTTGTTGCCGGCAGTGCGCTGCTGCGACTGTTGAATCAGCTTTTGCAGCCGAGGCTCGAAGGCCGAGGTGTCGCCGACGATCCGCAGGCAGATGCCGTTGGCGCGCATCTGAGCGACTTCCCGCTCAAGCACCATGATGAACAGGCGCATCAGCAGGGACACTTCATCCGCCGGGCGGCGCCAGTTTTCGGAGCTGAAGGCAAACAGCGTCAGAAACTCCACGCCCCGCTGAGCGCAGGCCTCGACCACATTGCGAACTGCCTCGACGCCTTTTGAATGACCCGCCACGCGAGGCAGTCGGCGCTCATTCGCCCAGCGGCCATTCCCATCCATGATGATCGCGACATGCCGCGGCACATCGCCTGAGGCCGGGATGTCTTGTGTCGAACTGTGATGTTGGTTCAATGAGGGAACCGATGAGCTCAGATCGGGACGGTCAGGTCAGACGGTCATGATTTCCTGCTCCTTGGCCTGGAGCAGTTTGTCGATCTCGACAACAAAACGGTCAGTGAGCTTTTGAATATCGTCCTGAGCCCGACGCTCGTCATCTTCAGAGACCGTCTTGGCCTTCAAGAGCTCCTTGAACTGGTTGTTCGCGTCACGGCGCAGGTTGCGGACGGAGACTTTCGCATCCTCACCCTCGCCGCGAACGATCTTGGTCATCTCCTTGCGCCGCTCCTCGGACAGGGGAGGCATCGGCACGCGGATGAGTTCGCCCATCATGCTCGGATTCAGGCCCAGATCGGATTCGCGGATCGCCTTGTCGATGACCGCGCCCATCTTCTTTTCCCAGGGTTGCACGCCGATCGTGCGCGCATCCACCAGCGTGACGTTGGCCACCTGACTGATCGGCACCATGCTGCCGTAGTAGTCGACCTGGACATGGTCGAGCAGACCGGCATGAGCACGGCCGGTTCGGACGCGAGACAGGGTGTTCTTGAGCGAATCGATCGACTTGATCATCTTCTGCTCGGTGGTCTGACGGATCTCGGGAATGGAAGGGGTCATGTGATTCAGGCCTTGATTTGGAACGGGTCGCGAGGGCGCGTCAACACTCAGACATGCACCAGCGTACCCTCATCTTCACCGCGCAGCACCCGCTCAAGGGCGCCGTCCTTGAAGATCGAGAACACTTTGATCGGCAGCTTCTGGTCCCGACACAGCGCGAAGGCGGTGGCGTCCATGACCTTCAGATTACGCCCGATCGCCTCATCAAAGCTGATCGTGCGATAGCGGGTGGCGGAACGGTCAATCATGGGATCGGCGCTGTAGACACCGTCGACCTTGGTGGCTTTGAGCACGACCTCAACGCCCATCTCGGCACCGCGCAGTGCCGCGGCGGTGTCGGTGGTAAAGAACGGGTTGCCGGTGCCGGCCGCAAAAATAACGACCTTGCCTTCTTCCAGATAGCGCAGGGCCTTGGGACGGATGTACGGCTCAACCACCTGCTCGATCTTGAGGGCCGATTGCACGCGAGCAGGCACGCCCGCCTGACGCAAGGCATCCTGAAGGGCCAGTGCATTCATGACCGTCGCCAGCATGCCCATGTAGTCGGCGGTGGCACGGTCCATGCCGGTTGAGCCCAGCGCGATGCCGCGGAAGATGTTGCCGCCACCGATCACCACGGCGAGCTCTGTGCCCAGGGAAGCCGCTCGTTCGATCTGGCCAACCATGCCTTGCAACACAGCCTGATTGATGCCGTAGTCGTCGTCGCCCATCAGGGCTTCGCCAGAGAGTTTGAGCAGGACGCGCTTGTAGGGTGTGCTGGATTCGTTCATCGGGGTCTGGCTCACAGATCGAAAAACGTTCGACACGGGCCGAAACCGGCCCTACCTGACTGAAGTGCCTGATCAGCCTGCACCGCAATCACAAGATCACGGCGCAGGCCCAACGTGGTCAGGCGCTTCAGCGCGAAGCCGCGGCAGCGGCCTCAGCGACTTCAGCAGCGAAGTCGGACTGCTTCTTCTCGATGCCCTCGCCCACCACGTACAGCGTGAAGGTATGCACCTTCG
>CAIXXI010000135.1 GCA_903923345.1 uncultured Burkholderiales bacterium
AAACTTCAGGTTTTCCGGGCCGGTGTAGTTGGCGCTCGGACGGATGATCTTGTTGTCGATGCGCTGCTCGATCACATGTGCCGCCCATCCTGATGTTCTGGCAATCACGAACAGCGGCGTGAACATCGCGGTCGGGACTCCCATCATGTGGTACGACACCGCACTGAACCAATCGAGGTTGGGAAACATCTTCTTGGCATCCCACATCACCGTTTCGAGTCGATCAGCAATCTCGAACATCTTCATATTGCCTGCCTCTTTGGACAGGCGCTTGGCCACTTCCTTGATCACCTTGTTGCGCGGATCTCCGGTGGTATAGACCGGGTGTCCAAAACCGATGACCACTTCCTTGGCCTCGACACGCCTGCGGATGTCCGCCTCGGCTTCATCCGGGTGTTCATAGCGCTTTTGCACTTCAAAGGCGACTTCGTTGGCGCCGCCGTGCTTGGGGCCGCGCAAGGCGCCGATGCCCGCCGTGATGGCGGAATACATGTCCGATCCAGTGCCTGCGACCACGCGACAGGCGAAGGTCGACGCATTGAACTCATGCTCTGCATACAGAATCAGTGAGGTGTGCATTGCGCGCACCCACTGCTCGGATGGCGCCTCGCCATGCAGCAGATTCAGAATATGGCCGGCGATCGAGTCATCGTCGGTCTCGACCTCGATGCGCCGTCCGTTCGTGCTGTAGTGATACCAGTACATCAGCATCGACCCAAGCGATGCCATCAAGCGGTCGGCGATATCCCGGGCGCCAGGCGTGTTGTGATCGTCTTTCTCCGGCAGCTGGCAGCCCAGGGCAGACACACCGGTGCGCATCACGTCCATCGGATGACTGGAAGCCGGCAGCCATTCAAGTACCGCCTTGACGTTTGCCGGCAGCCCGCGAAGCGCCCGCAGCTTGGCTTTGTAAGCCTTCAGTTCAGCGCGATTCGGCAGCGTGCCATGAACGAGCAGGTGAGCAATCTCTTCAAACTCCGCCGTGTCTGCGAAATCCAGAATGTCATAACCGCGATAGTGCAGGTCGTTTCCGGTGCGTCCAACCGTACACAACGCCGTGTTGCCAGCCGTCACGCCGGAGAGCGCAACGGACTTCTTGGGTTTCGGGCCAGTGGCTTGCGGGGCATCGCTCATTTTGGGCAGGTCTCCTGATGGATGTGGACGGGGCTCGCGTGTGGAGCCGTGGCTTATTTTTTTGCGGCGAACAGTTCATCGAGCTTGCGCTCGAAATCCCAGTAGCCGATGGTGTCGTAGAGCTCCTTACGGGTCTGCATGCTGTCGACGACGGCCTGCTGTGAGCCCTCTTTGCGAATGCTCTGATAGACGGTTTCGGCTGCCTTGTTTGCGGCCCTGAAAGCGGACAGCGGGTACAGGACGATTGCGACGCCCATCGCGCTGAGTTCCTCGACCGTGAACAGGGGGGTCTGGCCGAATTCGGTGATATTCGCCAGAACCGGTACTTTGACCGCACTCGTGAAGCGCTGGTACATCGCCAACTCAGTCAAGGCTTCCGGAAAAATGCCGTCCGCTCCAGCCTCGACGCAGGCCATCGCACGTTCGACTGCACGGTCGAACCCTTCGACCGCCAAAGAGTCGGTGCGCGCCATGATGAAAAACGACGGGTCGGTTCGGGCATCCACTGCCGCCTTGATCCGGTCGACCATCTCGTCCTGGGTGACGATCTCCTTGCCTGGACGATGCCCGCATCGCTTTGCACCGACCTGATCTTCAATGTGCATGGCTGCTGCGCCGGCTTTGGTCAGGGACTTGACCGTACGGGCGACATTGAACGCCGAAGAGCCAAATCCGGTGTCGACATCGACGAGCAAGGGAAGGTCGCACACATCAGTGATGCGCCGGACGTCGATCAGGACGTCCTCAAGCCCCGAGATGCCGAGGTCTGGCAGGCCCAGTGAGCCGGCTGCGACGCCGCCGCCCGACAGGTAGATCGCACGGTAGCCCGCATGACGGGCCAGCAGCGCATGTTGCGCGGTGGTCGCCCCAGGGATCTGGAGCGGGCGCTCCTGCTCGATTGCGTGTCGAAACTTTTGTCCGGGTGTCATGCTTGGAGACTCCTTGTGCTGCGGAACATCAAAGGCAGCAGCCTCCGGGCGGGCTGCAGTGCCCGGGGCGTGCTCGATTTCCGGGCCGGCGCGAACACCGGACCGCGGATGAATCAGCCCAGCAGGTGCTGCACGCCATCGCGCTCTTCGAGCAGCTCCTTGAGCGTCAGATCCATGCGCTCGCGACTGAATGCATCGATCTCGAGATCGCGAATCATCTGATAGCCGCCGTTGGCGCAGATGACCGGGAAGCCGTACATGATGCCTTCAGGAATGCCGTATGAACCATCTGACGGGATGCCCATGGTGGTCCATTTGCCATTCGTGCCCAGTGCCCAATCACGCATGTGGTCGATTGCCGCATTGGCTGCCGAGGCGGCCGAAGACAGGCCACGTGCTTCGATGATTGCAGCACCGCGCTTGCCGACCGTCGGCAGAAAGGCATCGCGGTTCCAGGCCTCGTCGTTGATCATTGCCTTGACCGATGCGCCGTCGATGGTCGCAAAGCGATAGTCGGCGTACATGGTTGGGGAATGGTTCCCCCAGACACACAGTTTCTCGATGGCGGCAACCGGTTTGCCGGTGCGCGCTGCGATTTGCGAAAGGGCGCGGTTGTGGTCAAGGCGCAGCATCGCGGTGAAATGCGCGGCGGGCAGGCCAGGAGCCGACTTCATGGCGATGTAGGCGTTGGTATTGGCCGGATTGCCCACCACGAGGGTGCGGACATCGCGGTTTGCAACTGCGTCAAGCGCCTTGCCCTGAGCGGTAAAGATCTGGGCGTTCGCCGCCAGAAGGTCTTTACGTTCCATGCCCGGGCCGCGCGGACGCGCACCCACCAGCAGGGCGTAGTCGGCATCCTTGAACGCGGTCATTGGATCGCCGTGGGCTGACATACCGGCGAGCAAGGGGAAGGCGCAGTCTTCGAGTTCCATCATGACGCCCTTGAGCGCTTTCTGGGCCTTCTCGTCAGGAATCTCGAGCAATTGCAGAATGACGGGCTGATCCTTGCCAAGCATGTCGCCATTGGCGATGCGAAACAGCAGGGAATAGCCGATCTGGCCGGCGGCTCCGGTGACGGCGACTCGTTTGGCGGGTTTGGTCATGGTGTCCTCGATTGGGCAGGGGCGGGCAGTCGGAACGGACAATGGTCCGCTACTCTCGCGAGTGTATGAGCGGACACCTTTAGTGTCAACTCAGTTATATATCTTATATAAGACATAAGACAGTAGACAAACAAGGTGCAGTCATGCTCTGATCTCAGCATGAGCACGATCGCTTTCAGCCCCTTGTATCTGCAGATTAGAGACCGGCTGGTCCAGGGTCTGCAAGGTGGCGAGTGGCGTCCCGGGGAGGCCATTCCCAGCGAAACCGAGCTGGCCGGACGCTATGGGGTCAGCCAGGGGACGGTCAGGAAAGCGATCGACGTCCTGGCGTCCGAGCACATGCTGATCCGTCGGCAAGGTCGCGGCACCTTCGTTGCAAGCCACCAGGAGCAGCGCGCGCAGTTCCGGTTTTTGCGTCTTCGCCCCGACGAGGGTGAGCCCATTCAGCCGACCAGCCGCTTTCTGGAATGCCGAAGGCTTCGGGCGCCGATTGAGATTTCACGAGCGCTGGAGCTCAGGGCAGGCGAAGCGGTGGTCATGATCCACCGGTTGCTGGATTTTGCCGGTTCGCCGATCGTCTTTGATGAAATCTGGCTGCCAGGTGCGCGATTCAAAGGCCTGACCGCCGAACGGCTCAATGCATACAGCGGCCCGCTCTATGGGCTTCTGGAATCTGAATACGGGACCCGAATGATCCGGGCGAGTGAACGCCTCAAGGCTGTGGCGGCTGAACATGCTCAAGCGCGCTCATTGAATGTTGCGGTCGGGTCGCCCTTGTTGCTGTCGGAGCGCATCACCATGACCTACGCAGACCGTCCGGTTGAAGTCCGACGTGGCTGGTACCTGACCAAGGGTCACCATTATTTCGATGAATTGAACTGAGCTTTTGGTGCAGCGCGAAATTTGCGTCAGAATAGAACGATCACAGACGGTGCGCGGACACGCGTGACCGCTTCAATTTAAATCCTTCATTTTTTTATTGAGAGCTCGACGAGGCATCCATGGCCGACATCGCCGCACGCAAGGCGCGCCCGCAGTACCGGAACATTCATGTTTCCCAGATCCTGTCATACCGGCTTCCGGCTGCCGGTATCGTCTCGATTCTTCACCGCATCAGCGGTGCGCTGCTGTTCCTGTTTGGCATTCCCTTCATCCTGTATCTGTTCCAGGAGAGCCTGACCTCGGAGATCAGCTTCGAGAACTACCGGGCGATTGTCGGCAGCGTACTGGGCAAGCTGGTGCTGCTCGTCTTCATTTGGGCTTTCGTGCATCACGCCCTTGCGGGGATCCGCTACCTGATGCTGGACCGCCACATGGGTATTCAAAAAGAGTCCTCGCGCACTTCAG
>CAIXXI010000136.1 GCA_903923345.1 uncultured Burkholderiales bacterium
CGTCGGGCAGCCTGAGGTGGGCGAAGCCGCCTCCGGCGATACCGACCATCATCGGCTCGACCACCGTCAGTGCAAACAGCGCGGAAATTGCGGCATCGACTGCATTGCCGCCTGAGGCAAGCATCTCGGCGCCTGCAGCCGAGGCCAGCGGATGATTCGTCACGACCATGCCGCGAGAGGCGCGCGCAGGCTGCTTCTCGATTGCAAAGGGTGCCCCCGCGCGCTGTTTCCAGGTGCTCATACGATGGGTGTCTCCGTGCTAGGACGGCCGGCCCGGGTCGTGCCGGCTCGATGATTCTGATTCGCACAGGATAGCCGGATGCGAACGCGATCGCTCGGATACACTGGGCCAAACCGTGTCGATCAATGGGCACGATGCCGACCTCACCCAGGGTGTCCGTGCCGAATTCCCCCAATCTGATCGACCCAGCCGTCCAGCGAGCCCGAATGAGTCCGGGGCAGCGAACCGCGTTCGCGATGGCGGCGGCCACGATTCTCAATCTGCCCTTCGGCACGATTTACGCGTTCAGCGTGTTTCTTAAGCCGATGGAAGCGCTGTTGGGTATCGGACGCGCCCAGATGGCACTGGTGTTTTCAGTCGCCTCGGTCTGCTTCACCCTGGGCATGCTGATGGGCCCGCCCTTGTACCGTCGTATCAGGGCGGTGCCTTTGCTGCTGGGTGCAGGTGCACTGAGCACTTGCGGCTTGCTGCTGGCCACCACGGCCACCGGTATCTGGCAGCTGATGCTGGGCTACGGCATCCTGTTCGGCCTGGGCGGCGGCATTGCCTTTGTCATGATGCAGCAGGGGATGAACCAGACGGTCGCCTCGATGAGCGGGCTGGCCAATGGCTACATCGTGAGTCTGTATCCGCTTGGGGCCATGATCGGTGCGCCGATCTTCGGTTGGGCGATTGAGATCTGGGGCTTGCGCCCGACGCTCGCCGCCCTGGCGGTCACGGTCCTGATCGCCACGCTCATCGCGACGGTGCTGTTCTACATGGCGGACATCCGCATGCAGGACAAAACCGTCAGTGCGTCCGACGCCGAGGAGCGCCACTGGGGCATTTTTGCACGGCTCTTTTCGGTGTTCTTTCTGGCCGCAGCAGCTGGGCTGATGGTGATGAGCCAATCGGCTGGCATCCTGCAGGCATATGGCGCAAAGACGGCCTTCGCACTCGGGGGCACGACCTTCATCACCGGTGCGATCGCTGCCGCGCGAGTCAGCGGTGGCTGGCTGGTTGACCGATTTGCCATTCCGAACGTGGCGTGCTGTGCACACCTCATTGCGCTGTCCGGATCCTTGCTGCTGCTGGCCTGGCCGTCGCCCGCGATTGCGGTGTTGTCGATGACCCTGATCGGGATGGGCTACGGTTTCATTTCCGGGATGACCGCCGGCGCGATTGCGCGCTACTGGCACAAGAATGCATTCGGTCGCGTGGCCAGTCAGCTGTACATCGCCTGGTGCGTTGCGGCGGTCACGCTGCCGGTGCTTGCGGGCTGGTTGTTCGACCAGACGAGCAGTTATCAGACGGCAATGATGATCGCCGCGGCCGTCAATCTGTGCGGTGCCGGCTTGGCGATGACTTTGCCCAAAAAGGAGATTGCGTCATGAAGTGGCATGTGCTGTCCGGTGGTCGCCTGAAAATGCGTCGCAGTGTTTATTTTCCAGATGCGCCGCGCGAGGAAACCTTCGAGTTGCCGGTGATGTGTCACCTGCTTCGCCATCCGCAGGGCAATGTGCTGTTCGACACCGGCTGCCATCCCGACATTGCAATCGATCCGGTACCCCGATGGGGCGAAAAAGCCAAGGTGCTCACGCCCCTTCACGGTCGAAAGGACAACGTGATCGATGAGCTGGCTGTGCTCGGGCTTGCGCCGACGGACATCGATCTGGTGGTGAATTCCCACCTGCACACCGATCATTGCGGCTGCAATGAGTTCTTTCGCACCGCGACCGTGGTGTGCCATGCGCGGGAACTGGAAGCGGCGCACAGTGAACTCGGCCCGAAGATTGGTCAGTTGCCGGTCGACTGGGATCAGCCGATGCCCTTCGAGACCTTCGAGGGGCAGCGCGATCTCTTCAACGATGGTCGCATCGTCCTGCTGTCGATGCCGGGACACACCCCGGGCATGAGTTGCGCCATGCTGTCACTCGACCGCACCGGCAGCGTGCTGCTCACCTCGGACGCGGTGGCACTCAAAGCCAATCTGGATGCCGGCAATCACCCTCGCCAGACCTGGGACCATGACGTCGCCACCCGCTCGATGGACGAGATCCGGCGCATCGGCGAGCAGGGTACGACCGTGATCTTCGGCCATGATGATGCTCAGTGGCGGGGGCTGAAAAAGGGCGTCGAGTACTACGACTGACCTGGTTGCGTTGGCCGATTCGATGGCCTGCCTGCTGCGATGTACATCCAGGCGGGTTTCCCATGGCCAAAACCAAACTTTTCAAGAACGGCAACTCTCAGGCCGTTC
>CAIXXI010000137.1 GCA_903923345.1 uncultured Burkholderiales bacterium
CAAGCTGCTGTCCATAGGCCAGCTGCGGAATCGGGTTGCCGGTCTGCTGCACCGATAACCAGACCACGGGGATCATGTAGGCCAGGATCAGCACGATGTACTGCGCCACTTGCGTCCAGGTGACCGCCTTCATGCCGCCCAGAAATGAGCAGACCAGCACACCGGCCAGGCCCAGAAAGATGCCCACGGTGAAATCCACACCGGTGAGGCGCGTGGTGATCAGACCGACGCCATAGATCTGGGCCACCACGTAGGTGAAGGAACACAGGATCGCGAGCACCAGTCCGATGAACCTTGGAATGTGGCCGCCATAGCGCGCCGCGAGAAAATCCGGAATGGTGAAGCGTCCGAATCGACGCAGATACGGCGCCAGAAACAGGGCGACCAGCACAAAACCGCCAGTCCAGCCCATCACGAAGGCCAGCCCGGAAAACCCCTGCAGGTAGAGTCCTCCCGCCAGACCGATGAATGAGGCGGCTGACATCCAGTCGGCACCCGTCGCCATGCCGTTGAACACCGCCGGGACCTTTCGGCCCGCCACGTAATACTCGGCGGCATCATTGGTGCGGCTTCTCACACCGATTGCGGCATACAGCAGGATCGTGACGGCCAGGAAGGCATAACCCATCGTCTGGCGCGGCACGCCGAGGGTTTCGGCGATTCCCAATGCCAGCACGAAGGCAATGAACCCGAGGGTGTAAAGGCTATACGCGCGGATCAGCCGACGCCTGAGCCGCGCCTGGCCATTGCCCTCGGGGGACACGGGCATCAGCCGGGTTCGTCAGAGGATGCCCACTCGGCATCCAGTCGGTTCATCTGACGGGCATAGACCACGACAAGCGCCAGATAAACCAGCAGACACCCTTGCGCGGCCATGTAGAAGCTGAATGGCCAACCCAGGAAGGCGAAACTGAGGTCACGCGCGAACCAGAGCAGCACAAAGGTGACGCAAAACCAGATCGATCCAAGCACGACAATCAGCCGCCGGTTGCGCCGCCAATGGCGACGCAACATCGCGTCTTCTCGCTCCTGCATCAACACAGCCTTGCGTGCCCGCGCTCAGAGTGACTGCTTGAGCTGATCCAGAATCGCCGGGTTCTCCAGGGTCGAGGTGTCCTGGGTGATGTCCTCACCCTTGGCAATCGAACGCAGCAGGCGGCGCATGATCTTGCCCGAGCGGGTCTTCGGCAGGTTGTCACCGAAGCGAATGTCCTTGGGCTTGGCGATGGGCCCGATTTCCTGCCCCACCCAATCGCGCAATTGACGCGCGATGGCCGCCGCTGCTGGGGCATCCGCTGGCCGTGCGCCCTTGAGCACCACGAACGCCACAATGGCTTCGCCGGTCAGATCGTCAGGACGTCCGACCACGGCCGACTCCGCCACCAGGGGATTGGCCACCAGCGCCGACTCGATCTCCATGGTCCCCATGCGATGACCGGACACGTTCAAGACATCATCGATGCGGCCGGTGATCGTGAAATAGCCGGTGTCCTTGTTGCGCACCGCGCCGTCCCCGGCCAGGTAATAGCCTTGGAGTTCGGGCGGAAAATAACTTTTCTTGAAGCGCTCGGGATCGCCCCAGATGGTTCGGATCATCGATGGCCAGGGCTTCTTGACCACCAGGATGCCGCCGGTGCCATTGGGCAGGTCATGGCCGAATTCATCGACGATCGCAGTGGTGATGCCGGGCAGTGGCAGGGTGCAGGATCCCGGCACGAGCGGCGTCGCGCCAGGCAACGGGGTGATCATGTGGCCACCGGTTTCGGTCTGCCAGAAGGTGTCCACGATCGGGCAGCGGCCACCCCCGACCTGCGTGTGGTACCACATCCAGGCCTCGGGATTGATTGGCTCACCCACTGAACCGAGCAGCCGCAGGCTGCTGAGGTCGTACTTCGAGGGGTGGGTTTCGGGTGCGGCCTCGCAGGCCTTGATCAAGGAACGGATGGCGGTCGGCGCGGTGTAGAAAATACTGACCTGATGACGGGCGATCATGTCCCAGAAGCGCCCGGCATTCGGAAACGTGGGCACACCCTCGAAAATGATTTCGGTGGCACCCACTGCCAGTGGGCCGTACGCCACATAGGTGTGCCCGGTCACCCAGCCCACATCGGCTGTGCACCAGAAGACATCGCTGGGCTTGATGTCAAAGGTCCATTTCATGGTCAGCATGGCATGCAGCAGGTAGCCGCCTGACGAGTGCTGGACACCCTTGGGTTTGCCGGTCGAGCCTGATGTGTACAGGATGAACAGCGGATGCTCGGCGCCGACCCACACCGGGTCGCAACTCGCCGACTGGCCGCCTTCCAGATCGTGCATCCAGTGATGGCGGGCATCGGATTTGAACTCAGTGCCGGTTCGCTTGTAGACGACGACGTTACGGATCGCCTCGCAGCCACCCAGATCGAAGGCATCGTGCACCGCATTGATCAGCGGCAGCGCCTTGCCGCCCCGGTATTGGCCATCGGCGCAGATCACCAGGGTCGCACCGGCATCGACGATGCGCTCCTGGAGCGACTTGGCCGAGAACCCGCCGAATACAACCGAATGCGTGATGCCCAGACGTGCACAGGCCTGCATGGCCACCACGGCTTCGATCGACATCGGCATGTAAATGATCGCCCGCTCGCCCTGAGCATGGCCCAGCGACTTCAGGCCATTGGCGAAGCGGCAAACGCGCTGATGCAGCTCACCGTAGGTGATACGGGTCACCGAGCCATCGTCCGCCTCGAAAATCAGTGCCGTCTTGTGTTCGACCGGGGTGCCCAGATGCCGGTCCAGACAGTTGTACGAGACATTGAGCTGACCGTCATCGAACCACTTGAAGAACGGGGCGTTGCTTGAATCCAGCGTCCGGGTGAACGGTGCGTGCCACAGGACCTGCTCGCGAGCGAGGCGGGCCCAGAAGGCCTCATGGTCCTGCTCGGCTTCGTCGCACAGGGCCTGGTACTGCGCCATGCCGGAAATCGTGGCCGCCTTTGCAAAGGCCTCAGGCGGCGCAAAGACCCGCTTTTCGGTCATGGCGAACTGGATGGTCGAATCCTGCTCGGTCAGGGTCGAGACCACGCCTTCCTGAGGCGTCCAGTGCTTGGGAAATTGGGTGTTGTCTGGCATGGCGGGGGTCCCTCTGTGTAATCGATGCACAACTCGCTGCGTCTGACTGCGCTGACGGTAGCGACAGGCCCTTACTGATGACTTACGGGCGATGCTCGCATTATCGCTAGAATCCGGGCTCAAACAGCCGCCTGCGTCGCAGGCACCTTCTTTTGACCGGACGGGTCAACCCATGATTCCACCCCACAGGCAGACCACCCTGCTCGGCAATTTGATCTTTGCCAGCCGCTGGCTTCAGGTGCCGCTGTACCTCGGCTTGATCGTAGCCCAGTGCGTGTACGTCGTGCTGTTTTGCGAAGAACTCTGGCATCTCGTCGGCCTGCTCTGGAACCCTGCCGAACTGGCAGAAACCGTCGAGCGCCTGGGCATCGGCGAGCGCAGCAAGGAGACGGTGGTCATGATCGTCGTGCTGTCGCTGATCGACGTGGTCATGATCTCGAACCTGCTGATCATGGTCATCGTGGGCGGTTACGAGACCTTCGTTTCAAGACTGCGGCTTGAAAACCACCCTGACCAGCCCGAATGGCTCTCGCATGTGAATGCCAATGTGCTGAAGGTAAAGCTCGGCACGGCGATCATCGGGATCTCATCGATCCATCTGCTCAAGAGCTTCATCTCAGCCGGCTCCCTGCCTCAGGAGACCTTGCTGTGGCAGACGGTCATACACGTCGTCTTTCTGGTTTCGGCCGTCGCCATTGCAGCGATCGATCGCCTCATGGAAGGCGGCGCCCGATCGAAAGGCTCATCGCAGGAGCATTGATTGCCTGCCCGGATACCGCCTGAGTCCAACCCCGTTCAAGCCCATTTGCCCACCCGAGGAATCCCATGAGCGCCACCCGCACCATCAAACAGCAGGATCTGATCGATTCGGTCGCCGCGTCGCTGCAGTTCATCAGCTACTACCATCCGGTCGATTTCATTCAGCATCTGGCGCGGGCCTACACCCACGAACAGTCACCCGCGGCCAAGGATGCAATCGCACAGATCCTCACCAATTCGCGCATGTGCGCCGAGGGTCATCGGCCGATCTGCCAGGACACCGGCATCGTCAATGTGTTCATGAAGATCGGCATGGATGTTCGATGGGAGGGCTTTTCCGGCTCGATCGAAGACGCAGTCAACGAAGGCGTGCGCCGTGGCTATAACGATCCGGACAACGTGCTGCGGGCATCGATCGTGGCCGACCCCGAATTCGAGCGCAAGAACACCAAGGACAATACGCCGGCGGTTATCCACATGACCGTCGTCCCCGGCAACACCGTGGACATCACGGTTGCAGCCAAGGGGGGTGGCTCCGAGAACAAGAGCAAATTCGTCATGCTCAACCCTTCGGACTCCCTGGTGGATTGGGTGCTCAAAACGGTTCCCAGCATGGGCGCGGGCTGGTGTCCGCCCGGCATGCTGGGCATCGGCATCGGTGGCACGGCCGAGAAGGCCATGCTGATGGCCAAGGAATCGCTGATGGATCCGATCGACATGTTCGATCTGCTCGCCCGCGGGCCCTCCAACAAGACCGAGGAACTCCGCATCGAGCTCAACAACAAGGTCAATGCGCTGGGCATCGGTGCGCAAGGGCTGGGCGGCCTGACCACCGTTCTAGACATCAAGATCGCGATGGCACCCACCCATGCGGCCTCAAAACCGGTGGCCATGATTCCGAACTGCGCCGCGACCCGTCATGCGCATTTCGTGCTCGATGGCAGCGGCCCGGCCTATTGCGAGCCGCCTGCCCTGTCGGAGTGGCCCGATGTGCACTGGGTGCCTGACACTAAGCGCTCCAAGCGGGTTGAACTCGACAGCCTCACGCCCGAAGAAGTCGCCTCCTGGACGCCGGGCCAGACCCTGCTGTTGTCGGGAAAGATGCTCACCGGGCGCGATGCGGCGCACAAGCGCATCGGCGAAATGCTGGCGGCAGGGCAGCCCCTGCCGGTGGATTTCAAGAATCGGGTGATCTATTACGTCGGCCCGGTCGATCCGGTTCGAGACGAGGTGGTCGGCCCTGCAGGCCCGACCACTGCGACCCGCATGGACAAGTTCACCGAGACCATGCTCGGGCAGACCGGGCTGATTGCCATGATCGGTAAATCAGAGCGCGGCCCGGTGGCGATTGAGTCGATTCGCAAGCACAAGCGCGCCTACCTGATGGCGGTGGGCGGCGCAGCCTACCTGGTCTCCAAGGCGATCAAGGGCGCAAAAGTGCTGGCCTTCGAAGACCTGGGCATGGAGGCGATCTATGAATTCACTGTGCAGGACATGCCGGTGACGGTCGCAGTCGACTCTCAGGGCACTTCGGTCCATGAAACCGGCCCCCGCGAATGGCAGGCAACGATCGCGGGGATTCCGGTCAAGGTGGGGTAATCAGGCCAGGGCAGCGATTGCAGCCCGCGCGGTCTGTTCGTCTTCGGTCGACTTCACGCCCGAGACGCCGACCGCGCCAATCACCTGGCCATCGACCACGATTGGCACGCCGCCTTCGAGCATGCCCTGCAGCACCGGGGCAGACAGGAACGCCGTGCGCCCCTCATTGATCAGCTTCTCGTAGACGCCGCTGTCACGACGGCCCAGCGCCGAGCAGCGGGCTTTTTCAGGGGCAATGTAGGAAGAGATGGGAGCCGCCCCATCCAGGCGCTTGAGGGCCAGCAGATGACCGCCATCATCACAGATGGCGATGGTGACGGCCCAGCCGTTGCGAACGGCTTCGGATTCGGCTGCAGCCAGCATCTTGGTGACGTCTGCGGCTTCAAGGGCTTTACGAGTGATCATGGTCGGGCGACTCCTGTGTGATGAAGGGGTTGAGATGAATCGAGCGCAGCCTGATGCCCGCGTTGCATGTCGATGCCGCGCAACAGCACCAGGCCGATGACGAAAAAGCCGCCGGTCACCAGGATGGCCAAGCGGTGGTTGCCGCCTGTGGACCAGGTCACCAGGCCATACACAACCGGGCCGACGACCGCCGACAATCGGGTTGCCAGTGCCCAGAGTCCGAAGAACTCGGCGAGCTGCGAGGCCGGCGTGCCTGACCGTTTTCGGGTGGTTACTCATGCGGACGGACGTGACGGCCTTCAGTCGCTGGAGGTGATTGAAAACCCGGCCGGCGGTGCATTGATGGTGTATCGTTGGGTTGGAGATCG
>CAIXXI010000138.1 GCA_903923345.1 uncultured Burkholderiales bacterium
GATCTGATGACCGGGCCGAGCGCGCGCATGGTGGAGCTGGCCGAGCGGCTGGTGGCACTGCTGCCGCATGCCGACTGGACGCTGTTCCAGAAGAACGGCACCGATGCGACCACCCTGTGCGTCACGATCGCGCGGGCTGCCACCGGGCGGCGCAAGGTGCTGGTGGCCCGCAATGCGTATCACGGCGCTGCGCCCTGGTGCTCACCGTATCCGTCGGGCGTCACCGCCGAAGACCGGGCTCATCTGGTGTACTTCGACTACAACGATCTGCACAGCCTGCAGCAGGCGCTCGAGTCTGTACGTGGCGATGTGGCGGCTGTGATCGTGTCGGCCTTCAAGCATGATTTCGGTCGCGACCAGCAGTTGCCGAGCGCCGAGTTTGCGCAGGGTGTGCGCCAGTTGTGTGATGCTCATCGTGCCGCGCTGGTGCTCGATGATGTGCGTGCCGGGTTTCGTCTGGACTTGCGTGGCAGTTGGGAGCGTCTGGGTGTGCGCCCCGATCTGTCGGCCTGGAGCAAGGCGATTGCCAACGGCTATCCGCTCGCCTTCGTATCCGGCAACGACGCCTACCGCGAGGCGGCCTCGCAGGTGTATGCCACCGGCTCATTCTGGTGCGGCAGCGTTGCGATGGCGGCTGCGATGGCCACGCTGAATGTGCTCGAGCAAGACGACGCGGTCGCGCACATGCAGCGCATGGGTGAGCGTTTGCGTGCGGGTCTGCAGGCACAGGCACAGCGCCATGGTGTGGGCATCCGCCAGAGCGGGCCCGCGCAAATGCCTCAGGTGCTCTTCGATGACGACCCATCATTTGAGCGCGGCATGCTCTTCACTCAGGTGGCGCTTGAGCACGGGGTGTACCTGCACCCGCGTCACAACATGTTCCTGTCGCTCGCACACACGCCAGCCGACATCGATGAGGCCCTGCAAGCGACTGATCTTGCGCTGGGCGCAGTGGCGGCACGGTTCGGAGCCGACGCTGCAACGGCGGGCTCTTGAATTCGACGCCCAGCCCCAGAGGTCGTGAGACTTTCGCCACCTGCAGCCCTGGCAAGACACGCCCTGGCAGGCGCGCGATGCACGGGGTTTGCCACGCCTGCCCACTTGACCGAAAATCGCAGACCGCCCCAACGCAAACGGGGCTGCACCCCACCCAACAGAGTCCACGATGACCGATCTGTCCGACGCCAAAAAGCTTGCCGAATACCGCATGACGCACAAGGTGCGCTTCGTGACCGCTGCGTCGCTGTTCGATGGCCATGATGCCTCGATCAACATCATGCGGCGCATTCTGCAGAGCATGGGCTGCGAGGTGATCCATCTGGGTCACAACCGGTCGGTCAAGGAAGTCGTGGATTGCGCCTTGCAGGAGGATGTGCAGGGCATTGCGGTGTCGTCCTATCAGGGCGGGCATGTCGAATACTTCAAGTACATGATCGACCTGCTGCGCGCCCAGGGCGGCGGGCACATCAAGGTCTTCGGCGGCGGCGGCGGTGTGATCGTACCGGACGAGATCCGCGAACTCCACGACTACGGCGTCACGCGCATCTATTCGCCTGAAGACGGCCAGAAGCTGGGCCTGGCCGGGATGATCGGCGACATGATCTCGCGCTGCGACATCGATCTCGCCGCCTATGCACCCACCTCGCTCGATGCCATCGTGGCACCGGCGCGGGGCACTGCTGACCCAGACGCACTGCCGGCGTCCCGACGCGCACTCGCACAACTGCTCACCGCGCTGGAAAACGGCGCTGCACCCGGTGGCCTGGATGCCGCGGCATCGGCTGAACTGCGTGCCGAACTGCATCGCCGGGCCGACACGGTACTCACCCCGACACTGGGCATCACCGGCACCGGGGGGGCAGGCAAGTCGAGTCTGACCGATGAGCTGGTGCGCCGCTTCCGGCTCGATCAGGACGACGCGCTGCGCATTGCGATCATTTCGGTCGACCCCACCCGCCGCAAGTCGGGCGGTGCGCTGCTGGGTGACCGCATCCGCATGAATGCGATCGAGCATCAGAACATCTTCATGCGCTCGCTGGCCACCCGGGATGCCGGCAGCGAGATCAGTCAGGCCCTGCCGGATGTGATCGCGGCCTGCAAGCTCGCAGGCTTTGACCTGATCATCGTCGAGACCTCGGGTATCGGACAGGGTGATGCCGCGATCGTGCCGCTGGTGGATGCGACGCTGTATGTGATGACCCCCGAGTTTGGTGCTGCCAGCCAGCTCGAGAAGATCGACATGCTCGATTTCGCCGACTTCGTGGCGATCAACAAGTTCGACCGCAAGGGGGCCAGCGATGCCCTGCGCGATGTCAGCAAGCAGGTGCAGCGCAATCGCGAACTCTGGACCACGCCGCCCGACAAGATGCCGGTGTTCGGCACGCAGGCGTCCCGCTTCAATGACGATGGTGTCACCGCGCTGTATCAGGGGATGCTGCCGAGACTCATCGAACTTGGCCTGAAGTTGCAACGTCCGCAAGGCGGTCGCCTGCCGGTGATTGCGCAACGCTTTTCAAGCAGCCAGTCGATCATCGTGCCGCCGGCTCGCAGCCGTTATCTTGCCGAGATCAGCGACACCGTGCGCGGCTACAAAAAGCGCGCGCGTGCGCAGGCCCGGCTGGCCCGCGAGATCCAGCAACTGCGGGAAACCGCCCGCATGCTGCAGCAAGCCGATGACACCCACTCGGGTGCGCGTGACACCGTCCTGGCCCTGGCCGACCAGCGCGAGACTGGCTTTGACGCCGGTGCCCGCCAGATGCTGTCAGGCTGGCCGGCGCTGAAGCAGGCGTATGCCGGAGATGAATTCGTGACCCGGGTGCGCGATCGGGAACTGCGCACACAGATCACCACCACCTCGCTGTCGGGCACCCGCATTCGCAAGGTGGCCTTGCCCGATTACGAAGACCACGGCGAGCTGCTCAAGTGGCTGCTGCTCGAGAACGTGCCGGGCTCGTTCCCGTACACGGCCGGTGTGTTCCCCTTCAAGCGCGAAGGCGAAGACCCCACCCGCATGTTCGCTGGTGAAGGTGATCCGTTTCGCACCAACCGGCGCTTCAAGCTGCTCTCTGAAGGCATGCCGGCCAAGCGGCTGTCCACCGCCTTCGACAGTGTCACGCTCTACGGTCACGATCCGGCCGTGCGCCCCGACATCTACGGCAAGGTCGGCAATTCGGGCGTGAGCATCGCCACGCTCGACGACATGAAAGTGCTGTATTCGGGATTCGACCTGTGTGATCCGGCCACCAGCGTGAGCATGACGATCAACGGCCCGGCGCCGTCGATTCTCGCGATGTTCATGAACACCGCGATCGATCAGCAGACGGATTCGTTCCGATCGAAACAGGGTCGGGAGCCCACCGCAGAAGAAGCGGCGAAGATCCGCGCCTTCACGCTGGCCAATGTGCGCGGCACGGTGCAGGCCGACATCCTCAAGGAAGACCAGGGCCAGAACACCTGCATCTTCTCGACCGAATTCAGCCTCAAGGTGATGGGCGACATCGCCCAGTACTTCGTGCAGCACCAGGTGCGCAATTTCTATTCGGTGTCGATCAGCGGCTATCACATCGCAGAAGCCGGCGCGAACCCGATCAGTCAGCTGGCCTTCACCCTGTCCAATGGATTCACCTTCGTTGAGGCGTATCTCGCGCGCGGCATGCACATCGACGATTTCGCGCCGAACCTCAGCTTTTTCTTCAGCAACGGCATGGACCCGGAATACACCGTGCTCGGCCGCGTGGCGCGTCGGATCTGGGCGGTGGCGATGCGCGACAAGTACGGCGCAAACGAGCGCAGCCAGAAGCTCAAGTATCACTGCCAGACCAGCGGTCGCAGCCTGCATGCGCAGGAGATCCAGTTCAACGACATCCGCACCACCCTGCAGGCGCTGATCGCCACTTACGACAACGCCAACAGCCTGCATACCAATGCCTTCGATGAGGCGATCACCACGCCCACCGAAGACAGCGTGCGGCGCGCCATGGCCATCCAGCTGATCATCAATCGCGAGTGGGGCCTGGCGAAGAACGAGAATCCGAATCAGGGCAGCTTCATCATCGACGAGCTGACCGAGCTGGTCGAAGAAGCGGTGCTCGGCGAGTTTGAGCGCATTGCCGAGCGCGGCGGTGTACTGGGTGCCATGGAAACCGGCTATCAGCGCGGCAAGATCCAGGACGAGTCGATGCACTACGAGCATCTGAAGCACACCGGCGAGTACCCGATCATTGGTGTGAACACCTTCAGAAACCCGCATGGCGACCCGATCCCCGAGAAGCTGGAGCTGGCGCGCTCAACTGAAGAAGAAAAGCAGTCTCAGCTCGCGCGACTTGCCCGGTTCCAGTCGACCCACGAGGGGCAGGCCGGCGAGATGATCGCTCGCCTGCGTCAGGCGGTGATCGACGAAGCCAACGTCTTCGAGGTGCTGATGGAAGCCGTGCGGGTCTGCTCGCTCGGGCAGATCACTCAGGCGCTGTTCGAGGTCGGCGGCCAGTACCGGCGCAACATGTGATGCGCGCGCGGAGCGCGCTCAGCTGATCGCCGGCGCGTTCTTGTCCACGAAGCGAAGCCGCAGCTCGCGCTTGAGCACCTTGCCGGTGGCATTGCGCGGCAGCGCGTCGATGACCGCGACATCGGCCGGCACCTTGAAGCGCGCAAGCCGTTCGCTGCAGTAGGCCACGACCGCCTCTTTTTCCACCGTCTGACCGGGTTTGAGCACCAGCACCGCGAGGCCGACCTCGCCCCATCGCTCGCTGGGCACGCCAATCACTGCGGCCTCGGCGACCTGCGGCAACTGGTAGAGCACGTTCTCGACCTCGGCCGGATAGACGTTCTCGCCGCCCGAGATGTACATGTCCTTCCAGCGGTCGACGATGTAGATGAAGCCTTCCTCGTCGGCGCGGGCTGCATCGCCGGTCTTCAGCCACCGGCCCACGAAACTTGAGGCAGTGGCGTCCGGGCGGTTCCAGTAGCCCGGCGTGATGTTGGGGCCGGCGACCCAGAGCTCGCCGATTTCGTTGGGGCCGCAGTCTGCACCAGTGTCGTTCACGATGCGGACCTCGGTGTGCATCAGCGCCTTGCCGGTTGAGCCGAGCTTGCGGATCGCATCAGCCGGATCCAGGAAGATGCAGGCCGGGCTGGTCTCGGTCATGCCAAAGCCCTGCATCAGTCGAATGCCGCGGTCGGCCCAGGCCTGCAGGATTGTCAGCGCACAGGGCGCACCGCCCACGCCGGCGCTGCGCAGGCGCGACAGATCCGTGGTGGCGAAGTCAGGGTGCTGGATCATGAACTGATAAGGCGCCGGCACAGCAAAGTAATGCGTGATGCCTTGCGCCGGATCGCCGATCACTTCGAGGGCGAGGCCGGGGTCGAAATTGCGCATGATGACCACCGTGCCACCGGCATGCAGGACCGGGTTGGAATAGCAGTTCATGCCGCCGGTGTGAAACAGTGGCAGCACCGACAGGTGCACAGTGTCCTGACCGATGCCCGCCGGAATCCCGAGGTTGATGCAATTCCAGAAGTTCATGCCGTGGGTGATCATCGCGCCCTTCGGATGCCCGGTCGTGCCCGAGGTGTACATGATCGTGCTGACATCATCGTGGGTCAGCGCCGCACGCTGCGCAGGCTGGCCGTCAAACCGCGAGAGGGTGGCTTCGTAGGGGTTGCCGTCGGGTTGCACAGCGGCCGCCGATTCGATGCACAGCAGATTCGGGATCTTGCACAGGCGCTGCAAGGCCTGCGCGGTCTCGGCAAAGGCGATGTCGTGAATCAGCAGTCCGGGGCTGCTGTCGTTCAGGATGTACTCCAGCTCCGACACCGTCAGCCGCCAGTTCAGCAGCACTGCGATCGAGCCGGTGCGCGCGCAGGCGAACTGCAGGTCGAAGAACTCGACGCCGTTGTGAGCCAGGATGGCGACCCGATCGCCCCTGCGGATGCCCAGCGAGGCGCAATAAGCCGCGAGTGCATCTGCACGCCGATCGAGGTCGACATAGGAAAAGCGCCGCTGCGATGGGATCTCGCGGATCGCTTCCTTGTTCGGGCGATGGGCCCGGTGTTGCTCGAGCCAATCGTAGGCGGTCACCGGGCCACGGCCGGGCGGGCGGGAGCTGCGCATGGCGGCCACCTCCTGCGCATCGGGCGTGAAAGAGGACTCGGTGAGAGGGTCGGGGCGAGTGGGGCGGGTCATGTCGGGCACGTCTTTGTGTGGCGCTTGGAGGGTGAGGCGTCAGGCCGGCCGGTGCAGCTCGCCCGCCAGTTCGCCCAGACGCCCCTCGCCCTGGGGCGTTTGGCCACCCTGAGCCAGGAAGCGTTGCATTGCATCCTGTGTGCCAGGCCCGCCGAGCGTGCATTGAAACAGCGCACTCTCGGCCATCAGGTCGGTTCGCACTTCGCGGTCGGAGCTGAGCACCGACGCCTTGGCATTGGCCACGGCATGGGGCGGGAACGAGGCGATCCGTGCTGCCAGCCGGTTCACATGCGGCCACAGTGCGTCGGCCGACAGGGTCCGATTCACCCAGCCCCAGGATTCGGCGAGCTCGGCATCGACGTCATCGCAGCCCAGAATGGCTTCGAGTGCACGCGATCGTCCGATCAGTCTGGGCAGCCGCACGGTGCCTGAGCCGCCGGGCAGAATGCCCAGCGCCACCTCGGGCTGATTGAAGACCGCTTTTCCACGCAGCGCGAATCGCATGTCAAAACTGAGGGCCAGCTCACTGCCACCGCCACCCACCCGGCCTTCGATCACTGCGATGGTGGCCTTGGGCATGGTGCGGAAGGTCTCGCACATCGCATGAAAGGGCTTGAGCTCGGTGGCCGATACACCGCGATACAAGGGGTACTGCAGGATCTGGGCGACGTCGAAGTGGGCAATGAAGAAGTCGGGGTTGGCCGAGTGCAGGATCACGACCCGCACATCGTGGTCCTGCGCCAGCAGCGTCGGCAGTTGCATCATCTCGAGGAACATCGGCCGGTCGAAGAGGTTGATCTCGCCGTTGTCGATCGTCACCCGGGCGATGCCGTCGGCAACGGCCACGCGAATGCATTTGAAGTGGCTGTAGTCCATGAAGGTCTCCTGTGTCGGGGGTCTTGCTGTGCAAGTCAGATGAGTATCACAGCACGCAATCCTTCACACCGGGGGCTTTTCGGTGACGTTCCGCTTTGCGGTTCGCCGGCCAGCGCGCACTTGCACCGATTCGTCGTGCTGACGGACACTCGGCTGATGGCCCGGTCAGACCTGACCCACGGGCAGCAAGGAGACTCCAATGGATCTGGGCTATTCCCCGGAAGAACTCGCCTTTCGCAATGAAGTACGCAGCTGGCTGGCTGACAACCTGCCTGCCGACATCCGCGACAAGGTGGTCAATTACCAGCACCTGAGCAAGGAAGACTTCCTGCGCTGGCACCGCATTCTGGCGGCCAAGGGCTGGGCGGTACCGCACTGGCCACAGGAGTGGGGCGGCACCGGCTGGGACATCACGCAGCGCTACATCTTCAATGAGGAATTCGGTCTGGCCGGTGCGCCGAACCTGCCGAACTTCGGCCCGAACATGTGCGCTTCGGTGCTGATGCGCTTCGGAACAGACGAGCAGAAGAACCGCTTTTTGCCTCGCATTCGGGAGGGCGACGACTTCTGGGTCCAGGGCTATTCCGAGCCGGGCTCCGGTTCGGATCTGGCCTCGCTCAAGACCCGCGCCGAGCGCACCGGCGATCACTACCTGGTCAACGGCCAGAAAATCTGGACGACGCTGGGCCATTTCGGTGACTGGATCTTCTGTCTGGTGCGCACCGACCCGAACGCGCGCATCCGTCAGGAAGGCATCAGCTTCCTGCTGATCGACA
>CAIXXI010000139.1 GCA_903923345.1 uncultured Burkholderiales bacterium
CGCAGGGCACCGGTGAGTGCGGCCGGCACCTCGATTCCACCCGTTGCCCGGCCATCATAGCTTTCGGTAGCAGGCAAGCGCTCGCAGCGATCGCCCAGCGCCTCCAGCGCCTCGCCCAGAACCGAATACAGACTGTCATCGAAGCGCATCGCCTCGATCGGTGCAAGCGGCTCGCCGTCTTCGACCCAGAGGCAGGCAAAGCGGGTCATGCCGGTGACCCGACACGTCGGTCGGTCCGAAAAATTCAGGTACCAGAGATTGGAAATCGACACGCCCGTGCCCAGCGCAGCCAGCATCTGATCCGCGGCCAGTGCACCTGGACTGACCCGCACACAATCCGGCGCCTCGGTACTCGCAGCCGCATTGCCTTGCAGACTGAATTCCCGAGCGCTCTGGGGCGAAACCAGCCAGTCCGAAAAATGCCCGCGATCGATCAGTGCGATGCGACGCGGTCGCAGATAGCCGTCCGACTGAAACGCGGGCGAAAAGCCGGCATCGAGGTCTTCGGCGATCGACAGCAGCGACGAAAACCGGGACTCGGCGTTGCGCAAGCGTGCGAGAGGCGACTGGCCGGTGAGGTGGGCTCGCGCTGAAAACCCGCCCCAGGAGAGCATCTCCAGCAGATCGCCGAATGCACGCGCCGACAGCAGCGCCCGATACTCACCGGGCGCAATGCGGCGCACCGGACGGGCCATCACCTGCGCATCGCGACAGGACTCGCGCACCGCCCGATGCAGCGCCTGAGCGTCGAACTCATCGGCACTCCACGAGGCTTTGACCGCCCTGCGTTCGCCCCCGTCGGCTGCCTGAACGGGCAGGTGGATCGACCAGTCAAATTGAATACTGTGACGCTCGTACCACTGCCGCGATCCGGTTGAGCTGCAAAAACCCCGGGCGATCGGGCCGGCCGCGCAAAAACCAACCAGGTCGATGGCACCTGCAGCATCCGCAATCGTGTCGATCAGGGCTGCGCGGTCAAAGGGTGTCGCATGGGTCAGAATCCCTCGATCGTCGCTCACGACAGGATCACGGTTCACATCCAGCAGCGGATCGGGTTCGCTGTCGACGAGCAGTGCCCTGAGATGGTCGAGCGCATCGGCAACCGCCCGATGCACGGCATCCCGGCCTTGATCAGCCGAATCGCTCCGATCCAGTCCGTGCGGGCTGTGCAGGCCAGGCAGCGTCAGCAGATGCACGGCCTGCCGATCCCCCTGAACCAGACGCAGGCGTGCCACGCCCCGCTCAACCAGACCCGCCTGGCGGATTCGAGCGCCATTGAGGCGCACGAAATCAGACTGTTCCGCCTGCAGCAGCGCGCAGGCGAACTCTCCGGGGCGGGTGTGCGCCTCGATCGCATCGGCAAGATCATCAAAACGGGGGCGCAGCATGATCAATCCGCGCCGAAGACGTCGACCTGGCGAAACAGGCAGGCAGGGGACGCGTGTCCCACACGAATCACCTGGCCGGGCTCGCCCTTGCCGCAAAACGGGGTGCCCAGCACCGCCACGGTGTCGGCCGTGCCCACCGCCGCGAGGCTGCGCCAGAAGGTGGCCGACACGCCTCGATAACCCGGATTGCGAACCACGGTGGTCAGCCGACCGTCTTCGATCAGTTGCCCCCATTCGCAGCCGAACTGGAATTTGTTTCGCGCATCATCGATCGACCAGGAGGCATTGGTGCGCATCAGCACACCGCGCTCGACCGAGGCGACCATCTGTTCGAAGGTCGATTCACCCGGCTCGATATTCAGATTGGCCATGCGGTCGATCGGCGGCCGATGCCATCCTACTGCCCTGGAATTC
>CAIXXI010000140.1 GCA_903923345.1 uncultured Burkholderiales bacterium
GCGAAGAAGAGATGGGCGTGCAGTACGCAGCGCTGTCCAAGCACCTGATCCGCGATTTCCGTCGCAATGGGCAAAGCGAGAATCACCTCTTCAAGCTGCTGCATCGCGGCTACACCGGCCTGATCAATTCGCGCGAAGGCGACAAGGGCGTGGCCGACTGCCCGTACTCGTTCTACGGCGACTGGATCAAGGATCCGGAGGGCACGCGCAAACGCGTCGAGGCGTTCACCCGCGAGACGGTTGGTACCGACGAAGCGCCGATTGAAGGCATTCCCAACCAGAGCAGCGCGACACATCGCTGACCTGAAGATGCGGATGGAATCGCCACTGGCGGCCTGGTCTATCGACGAGCAGCCGTACTACCAACCCGCCGGGCGTGAGGTCGAACTGTTCGAGGCGGCGGGCGTGCGGTGCATGCCGGTGATGCTCAAGGGCCCGACCGGCTGCGGTAAAACCCGGCTGGTCGAGCACATGGCCTGGCGGCTGGGCAAGCCGCTGATTACCGTGGCCTGCAACGACGATCTGAGCGCGAGCGACCTCGTGGGCCGATGGACCCTCGATCCTGCGGGCACTCGCTGGCAAGACGGGCCTCTGGCTCAGGCCGCGCGCTTTGGCGCCATCTGCTACCTGGACGAGCTGGTGGAGGCACGCTCTGACACGGCAGTGGTGATTCATCCGCTCACCGATACCCGTCGCATGCTGCCTCTGGCAGCGCGTAACGAGCTGCTGCAGGCGCATCCTGATTTCATGCTGGTGGTGTCCTACAACCCCGGCCCGGCGTCGCGTGAAATGAAAGCGTCGACTCGTCAGCGGTTTTGTGCGCTGACGCTCGACTATCCTGCCCCCGAGCTCGAGGCCCTGATCGTGGCCCAGGAGGCGGGTATCGACCAGGGGGCCGCCAGGGTGATCGTGGGCTTCGGCCTGCGCACCCGCAGGCTGCAGGGAGAGGGTCTGGATGAGGGTGCCTCCACCCGCATGCTGGTGCGAGCAGGAGAGCTGGTGGCCCAGGGGTTGCGCGCCAGCGATGCCTGTCGGATGGCGGTGGTCGAGCCACTGACCGACGATGCCGATACGCGCGCGGCACTCGAGGCCCTGCTTGACTCGGCCTTCTGAGGCGGCGCTCGAAGGCTCCTCGACGCCGACGCCTCGCTCGCAGGCGATTCACCGCTACCTGCAGCTGCTGTGGCCGCAGGCACCCGAGGCCGTTGCACTTTCAGGTGAACACGGTTCGCAACCGTATCTGATCGGGCGCGAACTGCATCTGCCAGCGCGCGCACCCGCGCATGCAGCCCTGCAAGACCGGGCATGGCATCACGCTGCTGCAGCCCACGCAGCGGCTCACCTGGCCTATTCGCCCCCCGTCTTCGACGGTCGCGGTCTCGGGCCGATCGTGCGCGCGCTGATGGGTGTGCTCGAAGATGCCCGCGTCGAGTCACGGGCCGCTCGGGAACTGCCAGGTCTGATGCGGACCTGGCGATCAATGCATACGGCCTGCGCCGAGGATGGCAGCGGCTTTGAGAGCCTGTTGTTGCGACTGGCGCGCGCGCTCATCGACCCGGCTTATGCTGATCCGCACGCCTGGATCGCCAAGGGCCGGGCGATGTGTCTCGATGGCAACGGTCAGGTGGTGTCGCAACTGGATGATCCGGTACAGCTGCGCCGGGTGGCGACATGGCTGGGCAATGACATCGGACAGATGCGCGTGCGCTTCAATTCGAAGACCTACCTCCCCGGCCCCGATTACCGCGACGACCTGCGCTGGATGTGGCCGTCCGGATCACCTCAGCAGATCGCCGGCGTCCCGCAACCGCAGGCCGGAGCGGCGGATCCCCTGCCGGATCCGCCCAAGCGCCACACGCCATACGCCGGTGCCCGTTTGTGCCGGTACCCCGAGTGGGATCGCCTGATCGGCACGGTACGCCCTGCGTGGGCGGTGGTCCACGAATGGCCACCCGATCGCTTGCAGGCGAGTGGGGCGACCCGGTTGCGCAATGGCCTCGATGACGCGTCTTTGCAGTCGGCACTCGATGTCAACGCTCATGCGCGCATCGTGCAGGTCTTGCGCCGGCGTGGGGTGCGCCACCGACGGGCCGGTCCCTTGCGTGACGAGGGGGAGATCCTCGACCTTGACGCCGCGGTGCGTCTGGCGGCCTCAGACGGGTATCCGCTGCGCCCGGATGGGCGGGTCTGGCGGCGCCTCGCGCCTCAACGTCGGGGTGAGCGCACGATGCTGGTCATCGACGCATCGGCTTCCAGCGCCGAGCCATGGCTCAGCCGCGAGCGCGCGTTCATCCGGGCGCCGATCAGCCTGCTGCAGGGCTCATGTCAGGTTGCTGTCCTCCTGGCGCGGGCGCTGCACGCCTGCGGCGTGTCGGTGGCCATGGTGTCCTTCAGTTCCGAGGGCCGTCAGGCCGTGAGCGTGCAACGCATCCTCGATTTCGGTGAGCCTTTCTGCTCCTCGGTGACCGATCGGCTCGCCGCGCTGAGGCCTGCGCATTCCACCCGACTGGGAACGTGCCTGCGTCATGCCGCGCAATGCACGCTGGAGGCACCCGGCAGTGGTGCGGCTCGCGTGGTACTCATCGGTGACGCCCAGCCCTGGGACATCGACATGCACGATCCGCGCTACCTCAGCGCCGATGCCCGCATGGCGGTGATGCGCTCGAGCCGATCGGGTGTGCGCACCTCGGCGATCGTGCTCGATGCGTCGTCTGCGCCTGCAGCCATGCGAATCTTCGGCGCCGGCCACAGCGCGGTGCTGCGCAGCCTCAATGAGCTGCCTGCAGTCGTGCGGCGCATCGACTTGTAGGCCCGGCAGGGCGCCCGGAGCACCGAACAGGAAGCTCATCGAGTCCTTCGGTCGCCTTCCCGGTCTGGTCGGTCGTTTGACGGGGAGGCACGACACGGACGCAATCCCGATCTATGCTCCAGCTTTCCAGGCAATGGAGTGCCTCATGGATCAGCTCACCGCCCGCCTGCTCGATATCTATGGCACGAGGGCCACGCGTCGCTACGGCCTGTCCAAGGTCACCCAGTTGCAGCATGCGCTTCAGGGGGCGGCGATGGCCGAGGCCGCCTGCGAGAGCGATTCGATGGTGGTCGCTGCGCTGCTGCATGACATCGGCCACATGGTTCACGGCCTCGGAGAAGACCCGGCGCTGGCCGGCATCGATGACCGCCATGAGGCCCTGTCGGCCGCGTGGCTGGCCGAGTATTTCGGTCCGCAGGTGACCGAGCCGGTGCGCCTGCATGTTCAGGCCAAGCGCTATCTGTGTGCCAGCGACCGCGATTACCTCAGCCTGCTCAGCGATGATTCAGTCCGTTCGCTCCACTTGCAGGGCGGGCCGATGAACGAGGCCGAGGCGCGGGCATTCTGTCAGCAAGACGCAGCTGACCAGGCGGTCAGGCTGCGCCTCTACGATGATCGGGCCAAGGACCCGCAGGCCGCGACGCCGCCTTTCGAGCACTTTCTGGCGGCGATCGAGCGGGCGCGTCTGCATTCTCCAGTGCGCTGAGCGCGGCTGGCGCTCATTCCGTGCGGATGTTCCCCGACCGGACAATCCGTTCGTTCGCATCGAATTCACGCCGCAC
>CAIXXI010000141.1 GCA_903923345.1 uncultured Burkholderiales bacterium
TGACTGGCGGGGCTGGCAGCGATGTGTTCATCTACACGGCTACCATCGGTGAATCACTCACCGCCACCCGTGATGTCATCACCGACTTCGTCAGGGGTCAGGACAGGATCAACCTGTCTGGACTGGATGCAAACACCGCGACGGCTGGCGATCAGGCCTTCACCTTCCGGGGCGCGCTGGCCTTCAACGGCGCCGCACAACTCCGGATGCAGTACGACGCAGTGAATAACCTGACGCTGATCACCGGCAACACCAATGCCACCACGACCACCATCGAGCTTGAAATTGCGCTTGTGGGCAACTTCACGACCGGTGTGAATACCCTGGTTGCCACGGACTTCGTTCTCTGATCGATTCCCACCGGGCGGTGATCCCGCCCGGTGGGAAATTCATCAGGGATCGGCCCGTGCCGATTCAACTTCAAACAGCCCCGACAGGGGCTGTTTTTTTACGACCCTTAAATGACCGGAAACCCGCATGGATAAACGGTCTACAGCCTAAAAAAAGAGGGGCGATGTGCCCCCCTGACTGAACAGGGCTGTACCAAAAAATTGACGTTTCTTTCAACAAACTTTCATTCATCAATCGGTTGACTGTCATTACGGTCAACGCGCGGTAAACAAGCGTGTCCGGCCAGTAAAACCCGGTAATCGATCACATTTTCCCGACGGACGGTCGATAGCATCAATTCACCTTAACCCGAACAACGGTGTCCCAAGTGAATCTGCTCGACCCGACCGATATCGATTTCATCCTGGCGCAACTGCGCCTTGCAGGTAACGACCCGCGCAACACCCCCAACGGTACGCCGCTGGATCCCCGAGGGATCCGGGACGTTCAGGGCGTGGGCAACAACCTGAACAATCCCTCCTGGGGCAACGCCGATACGCTCTTTCCGCGCGTGACCGCGCCCGTCTGGCGTGATGCCCAGGGCAGCTTCACGATGGGTCAGTTCGGTCCGGCCTTCGATATGACGCCGGTGTCGTACGCGATCCGGGATATCAACCTGATCGACAACCAGCCGCGCATCATCAGCAACCTGGTCTCGAGCCAGAGCGCTGAATCGCTCGCTGCCATCGGTTATGTCACCCCAGGCCAGCAGAAGCTCGCAACCCTTGATGATCCCTCCAGCACCCCCAACGGCCGGCTTTCTCCCCTGACCGGCCCGGACAATCCGCTGCCCTACAGCGGCTTCATGACCCTGTTCGGCCAGTTCTTCGACCACGGTCTGGACTTTGTCCAGAAAGGCAAGGACGGCCTGGTCATGGTCCAAATCCTTCCGGGCGATCCGCTGTACAACGATCCGCGCAGTGCTAACGGCCATGGCGGATACAACAATTTCATCCTCGCCTCACGCACCAACACCGTTCACGTCGACATCGCGCGCTCGAGCACCGATTCCCTGATCTCAGCTCTGGGTCTGGCTGAAGACCGCTACACCGCAGGTGACCAGGGCTTCGCAGTGGGTCGAATCACCGGCAGCGCACCCGTGGGCGATACCGCCGACGGCGGCGTGATCATCCTGAACAATCAGGCGATCAACATCGCCCGGGGTGCCACTGCGGCTGACGTGGTGACTGCAATCAATGCAGTCTCGGCCAATACCGGCGTGAGCGCTTCGCTCGATGGCACGGGCCGTCTGTTGCTGGACTACCAGGCCAACGAGAGCGTCAACACCACTTCTTCGTTCATCGACCTGAGCCAGTCGTACGGGTCAGCACCCAGCCACACCGCCTTCGTTCGCGAGTATTCCAATGCGGGTGGCGTGATCAGCATCACCGGCGCTCTGGTCAGCAGCGTCAATGGTGGCGAATCGACCTGGGCCGACATCAAGGCCAACGCCTTGAAAGCCGGTGTGGTTCTGCACGACAAGGACGTGCTCGACATCCCGGAAGTTCGTCTGGCCGTCACCGGCTCGCCGTTCATCGATGCCACACCCGGCAGCACCGGCCTCTGGCTGGTGTCGCGTGACCATGTCACCGGTCAGGTCTACTACGTCAAGGACAGCCTGATTTCGGCCAACTCACAAGGATTGCGGCTGGAGCAGGATGGCAGCACCACCCTGCTGACCGGCGCTGATTTCGATGCCGTCAAGGGCAACCTGCTGCTGCAGGGTATCGGCCATGCGTTCCTGGACGACATGGCGCATGGCGTGCTCAATGGCCTGAGCCTGGTGACCGGTGACCTCGCGGATCCGACAGTGCTCAATGCCCACTTTGTCGCGGGTGATGGACGCGCCAACGAGAACATCGGCCTGACATCCATCCACGAGGTCTTCCATGCCGAGCACAACCGCGTGCTGGGCGATATCCAGGCGCTGGTGCTGGGTGGCACTGACAGCGACGGCGTGACCTGGACAGCCCGCCCGGACGCAGCGTCCTGGAGCGGCGAAGACTTCTTCCAGGCGGCCAAGCTGGTCACCGAAATGCAGTATCAGCATCTGGTATTTGCCGAGTTCACCCGCAAGCTCAGCCCGAACATCAACGCGTTCGCCACCTACGACATCACGATCAACCCGGCCGTCTCGGCTGAATTCGCCCATGCGGTGTATCGCTTCGGCCATTCGATGCTGAGAGAAACCGTCGACATGGAAGGCTTTGACGCGGCAACCGGCCTGGCCAACGGCACCGACAATTCAATGGGTCTGATCCAGGCCTTTCTGAACCCCCTGGCTTACACAGACTCCACCGCGGGAGAAGTCGCGCTGGGCATGTCGAAGCAGGTCGGCAATGAGATCGACGAGTGGGTCACCGATGCGCTGCAAAACAATCTGCTCGGGCTGCCGCTTGACCTGGCAACCTTGAACATCGTTCGCGGCCGTGACACCGGAATCGGCAGCCTGAACGACGTCCGCGCCGACCTCTACGCGCAGACCGGCCTGGCCTCACTCAAGCCCTATGCAAGCTGGGATGACTTCGGCGCACACCTGGTGCATCCGGAATCGCTTGAGAACTTCATCATGGCCTATGCGCGGGACACGATTCTCACGCAGTTCGGTGATTCAGACTCAACGACACCGGGCATCCAGACCCAGGACCTGGCTGCCTGGAACGCGCTGCAGGCATCTGAGACTCCGTCTGACCAGCAAGCCTATTCCAGCGCGCTGCGCGCTGCGGCGATCTCGGCCATCGACAATGCCACCTTCATGAACGGCAATGTCGGCCTGAACGGAATCGACTTCTGGCTGGGTGGTCTGGCTGAGACGAAAGTGCCTGGCGGCATGCTGGGATCCACCTTCGACTTCATCTTCGCCACGCAGATGATCCATCTGCAAAACGCAGACCGCTTCTACTACCTCAACCGCCTGGCAGGAACCAATCTGCTGGCTTCGATCGACACCCAGTTTTTCTCGGACATCGTGATGCGCAACACGGGTGTGAAACACCTGTACAGCGACA
>CAIXXI010000142.1 GCA_903923345.1 uncultured Burkholderiales bacterium
AGCTGAGCCATTGTGCCGTACTCGTCCTGATGGCCCTGGATCAGCAGCAGCGGACAATCGATGGCGGCGATTTCACTCACGAGCGACCAGCCCAGAAAGGCCTCGTCGAGCCAGGCCTGGCTCCATCCGTAGAAGGCGGAGTCGACATCCTCATGCCAGCGCGACAGGCGCTCGCGCAGACCGCCTTCGAGATAAGCCTGGTGGGCTGCGCGAATGCTGCGGATCGAGATGTCCTCGACGAAGACATGCGGTGCCATCGCAACGACTCCGGCGACCTGCTCAGCGTGGTGTGCGGCATGGATCAAGGCAATCGAGGCACCATCGCTGTGACCGAAGAGCCAGGGTCGATTGCGGGCTGTGTCGACGCCGACGGCCTTGAGAAAGGCTGGCAGCACATCGATGGCCTGCCGGTGCATGAAATCGGTCGCCCAATGCTCATCCGCAGCGCGGGGTGTGGATCGGCCATAGCCGCGTCTTGAATAGACCAGCCCCTGCATGCCGAGTGCATCGCACAGGCGCGTGGGAAAGTCTTTCCAAAGCGCCAGCGAGCCGAGCCCTTCGTGCAGAAAGACCATCAGCGGGGGGGCGTTCATGAGGCTGTCGTCGGTCGGTGTCGACGCGCGGGTCGCATGGTTGCTGCCCTGGCGAGCCTCACCGACCCAGGCGTACTCAATCCGCGTGCCACCCACCTGCACAAAGTGCGACCCGTCGATCATGCGCGGGCCTGTCGCTCCGCTTCACGCAATCTGAAGCGCTGGATCTTGCCGGTGGCAGTCTTGGGCAGTTCGTCGACGAAAACGATCAGGCGCGGGTATTTGTAGGGAGCCAGCCGGGATTTGACGAAGGTCTGCAGTTCCGCCAACAGGGCCTCGCTGGCCTGGCCTGCATCCTTGAGCACGACGAAGGCCTTGGCCCGGGTCAGCCCGTTGTCGTCATCGACGCCAATGACCGCGGCTTCAAGCACTGCTGCATGCTGCATCAGCACCGATTCGACTTCGAAGGGCGAGACATACTGACCGCTCACCTTGAGCATGTCGTCGCCACGACCGGCGTAGACGAAATAGCCGTCGGCGTCGCGAAAGTACTTGTCGCCGCTGCGCGTCCAGTGGCCCTGGAAGGTGGCGCGCGAACGGTTGCGATCGGCCCAGTACATCAATGCCGACGACGGACCGTCGATGAACAGGTCGCCAACCTCGTTGTCTGCTTCGATTGGCCTGCCCTGGTCATCGCGCAATTCGACGCGGTAGCCGGCCACCGGCTTGCCGGTCGTGCCGTAGCGCACATCGCCGGGGCGGTTGGACAGGAAGATGTGCAGCATTTCGGTCGAGCCGATGCCATCGATGATTTCGCAGCCGTACTGCGCGGTGAATCGCTCGCCGATTTCACGGGGCAGGGCCTCACCGGCTGACGAGCACAGGCGTAACGCCACCGCATCGCGTGCTGGCAGCTTCGGTGAGGCGAGCATGCCGGCGTAGCCTGTGGGCGCACCGAAGAAGACGGTCGGTCGATGTTCCGTCCAGCGTTTGAACACCGCGTCGGGTGTGGGCCTTTCGGCCATCAGCACCGTGGTGGCGCCCACCGACAGCGGAAAGCTCAGGCCGTTGCCCAGGCCATAGGCGAAGAAGAGTTTGGCTGCCGAAAAGCAGACATCGTCTTCGCTCAGCCCGAGCACCGGCCGGGCGTATAGCGCCGAGGTCCAGTACAAATTGCCATGGGTATGCACCGTGCCTTTGGGGCGGCCGGTTGACCCCGATGAGTACAGCCAGAATGCGATGTCGTCGGCAGCGGTGTCGACTGTTGTGGCCTGCGATTGCTCGCCGATCCAGTTCGACAGATCGACCGCGGCCAGGCCTTTCAGCGCGGCCGCATCGGGCATGGATGCGCCGCGGGTTGAAATCAGCAGCTGGGTGAGCGGGTGCGGACCCTTTTCGAGTGCCTGCCCGAGAATCGGCAACAGGCCAGCCGAGACAATCGCGGCGCGCGCCTG
>CAIXXI010000143.1 GCA_903923345.1 uncultured Burkholderiales bacterium
CCCACTGCCTGGCCGTGGCGGGTGACCGTGACTGGCGTGTCCGCATCGATGTACTCGGCCAGCGCGGCGCGGAACTCGCGGATTCCGACGGAAGGTGTTTCCATGAGGGGGCTCCTGGCAAGACATCGACAATGCCGCCATTTTCTCCGAGGTGTGTACACAAATGCAAGGCACTTCGGCAGCCCAGTGCGGGACTGGTCAGCGCGCACCCAGTTGGCGGCGAAAGCAGAGCTCGCGATCATCGCTCAAAAGCTCAGAACAGGCAGGCCCTACTTCCCAATACAAAACCTCGAAAAAATCACCCCCAGCAAATCATCCGCACCAAACTCGCCGGTGATGCGATTCAGCGCCTCCTGAGCCAGCCGGAGTTCTTCGGCAAACAGATCCAGCACTTCATCGCGCCGCTGGGCGTGGGCATGCGCCAGCATCAGATGCTCACGCGCCTCACGCAGCGCCTGCAAATGCCGCTCGCGCGCCATGAACAAGCCCTCTCCCCCACCTTGCCAACCGGCCAGACGCAGCAGCGCCTCCCGCAGCAGATCGATGCCCTCTCCGGTGCGTGCAGACAACCACACCGCACCCACATCTGCGCGTGCACCAAGGCCCTCCAGGTCGATCTTGTTCCACACCCGCAGCACCGGCGTGCCTGCAGGCAGTCGACCGGCAATCGCGGCGTCCAATGCCACTTCTGCACCCACATCGCGCGCCACCCCCAGATGCAACACCACATCCGCGCGCTCCACCGCCTGCCAGGTGCGCTCGATGCCGATGCGTTCCACTACGTCCTGGGTCTCGCGCAAACCCGCGGTATCCACCACCACCAGCGGCACGCCGTCGATCTGAATGGCCTGCTCGATGCGATCTCGCGTGGTGCCAGCCACCGCAGTCACGATCGCCACCTCGGCACCGGCCAGTGCATTCAGCAAACTGGACTTGCCCACATTGGGCGCACCGGCCAGCACCACATGCAAACCCTCACGCAGCAGCGCGCCCTGACGCGCCTGCGCCAACAGCCCATCCAATGACTCTCTCACCCGCGCCAGCCGCCCGCGCGCATCCGAACGCTGAAGAAAATCAATTTCCTCTTCGGGAAAATCCAGCGTGGCTTCAACCAGCATGCGCAGCTCGATGACCTGCTCGACCACCCCATGCACAGCCTGCGAAAACTCGCCTGATAAGGATCGACTCGCAGACCGCGCGGCCTGTGCGGAACTCGCATCAATCAGATCGGCCACCGCTTCGGCCTGAGCCAGGTCGAGCTTGTCGTTCAGAAACGCGCGCTCGGTGAATTCACCCGGGCGGGCAGCCCGCAGACCCATGCCTGCGCCCGCCTGCAACACGCGCGCAAGCAGCATCTGCATCACCACCGGTCCGCCATGGCCCTGCAACTCCAGCACCGATTCACCGGTATAGGAGTGCGGTGCCGGAAAGTGAATCGCAAGCCCGGTGTCAATCGGCTCGCCGTCGTCTGCCAGAAACGGCAGCAAGGTGGCCATGCGCGGCAACAGTTCACGGCCGCAGACCGCCGAAATGATTTCAGACAGATCGGCACCCGACACCCGGATCACACCGATGCCACCTCGCCCCGGGGCTGTGGCAATCGCCGCAATCGGATCAGAGTCCATCCTGTACACCTCGCTGACCAACAACGCTCGTCCCTGCCAGAACGGTGAGGCCGTCCGGCCTGCTCATGGGGTCGTGCTCGGCCGATCACCCTGCTGGGCCTGCTGCTGACGAAACTCCCTCACCATTTGCACGAAACGCCGCTCGAACGGCAACAACGGCATGCCGATTCGCGAGGCGATCCGCGCGGTTTTCTCGGGAAACAGACCCTGTGCATCGATGCGCACCAGTCCGCGGTCACGCTCGGCATCAACCGCAACATCGGCGATCACACCAACGCCGAAACCCAGCTCGACATAGGCTTTGATCACATCGGAATCGATGGCTTCAAGGACGACATTGGGCGTCATGCCGGCTGCAGCAAATGCAGCATCGATGCCCCGGCGGCCGGCAAATTGCGCGGTGTAGGTGATGATCGGCTCGCTGGCCAGATCGGCGAGGGCGGGCGCTACGGGTGACTGTGCAAAGCGATGCGCCGGTGGCACAACCAGACAATGCCGCCAGGCATAAGCCGGCCGGGTATCCAGCGAGGGATGCTCATCAAGCGTTTCGGTGGCCAACCCGAAGGTTGCATCGCCGTGCACGACATATTCAGCCACCTGCTCGGGATTACCTTGCAAGAGCTTGAACTGCATGGCCGGAAATTCGGCTCGGTACCGCGCCAGGACTGCCGGCAACACATAACGCGCCTGCGTGTGCGTGGCGGCAATCGACAGCGTGCCCGACTGACCCTCGGCAAACTCCGAACTCACCTTGCGCAGGGCTTCTGCTTCATCGAGCACTCGGCTTGCCCGCTGCAGCACCTGTTCACCCGCCTCGGTCAGGTGGGTGTAGCGCTTGCCGTGCCGCACGAACAGCTGCACACCCAACTCGTCTTCAAGCTCTCGGATCTGCTTGGACAAAGCCGGCTGCGAGGTGTGCAGCACTTCAGCCGCTGCGGTCAGGTTCAGCCCGCGCCGAACCGTCTCACGAAACGATCGCAGCTGCTGGAAGTTCACCGATCAATCTCCTGACCACGCGCGGCTCAAGCCGGCGCTCTGCCGAAAATCGGTTTGCCTTCGATCTTGCGGGTGATCACCCACTGCTGAGCAATCGAGAACAGGTTGTTGACCAGCCAGTACAGCACCAGCCCTGCCGGGAAGAAGAAAAACATGACCGAGAAGATGAGCGGCATCCACATCATCATCTTGGCTTGCAGCGGATCGGGCGGGACTGGATTCAGCCGGGTTTGGATGACCATGGTACCGGCCATGATCAGCGGCAGGATGTAGTAAGGGTCGGGTACAGCCAGGTCCTTGATCCAACCGATCCAAGGCGCATTGCGCATCTCGACCGATGCCAGCAGGACCCAGTACAGCGCAATGAACACCGGAATCTGCACCACCACCGGCAAGCACCCACCCAATGGGTTGATCTTCTCGGTCTTGTACAGCTCCATCATGGCCTGGTTCATCTTCATGCGGTCGTCGCCATAGCGCTCACGCAGCGCCTGCAGCTTCGGCGTGACCTTCTTCATCTTGGCCATCGAGCGATAACTGGCCGCTTGCAGCGGGAAGAAGGCCAATTTCACGACCAGCGTGAGCAACACGATCGCCCAGCCCCAGTTCTTCACCAGCTCGTGCAGGAACTGCAGCAGCCAGAACAGCGGCTTGGCAAACACCGACAGCCAGCCATAGTCGACGGCCAGCTCCAGGCCGGGAGCCACCTCGGCCAGCATCTTCTGATCCTGAGGCGCAATCAAGAGGGTCGCCGACACCGTCTCCTTGTTGCCCGGTGCAATGTCCTTGAGCGGCTCGAGCATGCCCACCGAATACAGGTTGGTGTCGACTTTGCGAGTGAAGTACTCGCGGGCCGAACCTTGCGTTGGCACCCAGGCGGCCACGAAATAGTGCTGAATGATGCCCGCCCAGCCGTCGCTCGCTGCTTTGGCGTGCAGGTCTTTCTTGCCTTTTTCGATGTCACCGAAATCGGCCTTCTGGAACTTGTCCTTGTCGGTGTAAATCACCGGGCCTGTGTAGGTGCTGTAGAACTGCGACTCGCCCGGGGGTTTGCTCGCATCTCGGGTCAGTTGCAGATATTGGGTGGGTCGGATCGGGCTGTCGCCGATGTTCGAGACTTCCGTGCTGGTCAGCACTTCATAAGCGCCACGCTTGAGCGTGTATCGACGAACCACGCGCACGCCGCCGGATTCGGCGCTCAGTACCGCTGTAACGGTGTCTGCGCCCTGCGTCAGCTCACGAGCGCCGGGCTCCACGCTAAACAGCGTGCGATGGTTCGGGTAGCTCGTGCCCTGTGGCCCGATCAGGCCCATCTGCGCGACATAAGTGTGGCCGGTTTTCTTCTCCAGCAGCACGACATTGCGGCTTGCGTCTTCGGTGTCGGCATAGCGCAGAAATTCAGCACGCTGAACTTCGCCGCCCATCGGATCGATCACGATCGACAGCAGCTCATTGGACAGACGCACGGCTTCAACCGCCTTGCCACCGGGCGCGGCAGGCGCCTGCGAGCCGGGCACAGCTGTTGAAGGAACCGAAGACGAACCCACTGATGGGATCGATTTATCGTCGGTGGCTTGGCCTGCAGACGGGGCTCCCGGTCCCGACGCCGAGGTCTGCTTTGGCGCATTGACCCCAGGTCCGCCGAACAGCGACGGGTTGCCCTGATGACGTTGCCAGCCATCCCACAGGAACAGCAGCGACATCGTGAAAATCACCCAGAGGATGGTGCGTTGCGTCTGCATGGAATCGAATGACCTAATGACGAGGAAAAGAAAACAGGCCGGTGCGCCGATGGCGCCCGGAGGAACAGGAGCATGAGCTCGGGCTATCCGATCGATCGGGCACCAGATCAACGCCACCGGGATGCCAGGGATGGCATCGCGAGAGCCGCGCCAGTGTAAGGCCCAGACCCTTGACCAGACCGTGACGCTCGAGCGCCTCGATGCCATAGACAGAGCAGCTTGGGTAGAAGCGACACCTCGGACCAATCAGTGGGCTCAGTCCGAATCGGTAAATCAGGATCAGGCCCTGCACGAGTCGGGTCGGTACACGCTGCATAGGGCCCGCAATGGCCTGAAAAACCTGCCGGCTCATGATGATGACCTCGCCAGTCGAGCGGACAGGCGGCCAAGCAGGCTGTCCATGTCTGCTCGAAGGTGGCGTTTGAGCTGGCCATCCGTCAATCGACGCTTGAATACCTTGATGCCCTGACCGCGGGCGTCCTTCTGCGGCGCAGCCGGATCGTGAGGCAAATCAACCAGTTGA
>CAIXXI010000144.1 GCA_903923345.1 uncultured Burkholderiales bacterium
GAAACCAGCGCACTCGCCAAGATGCGCGCAGAACTGCGCGAGCGCGGCATTCACTCGCTGGAGGATGTCATCTGAGCCGCAGCCTGCAGCACTGAAGCCGGCGTCAAGCCGGCCTCAGCCTGGTCTCAGGGCAACATCAAGGCGCTGTCAAGGCAATATCAGAACCTTGCCAGTGACCTTGCGGGCCGCCATGTCATTAAGTGCCTGGGGCACCTGATCAAGCGGGTATGAGGCCGACACATGCGGGCGCAACACGCCCTTGGCCAGCAGCGCCATCATGTCCTGCATGTCGGCCGCATTCGACTGCGGCTCACGGCGCACGTAATCGCCCCAGAACACGCCGACCACCGATGCCCCCTTGAGCAGCATCAGGTTCAAGGGCAGCGCGGGGATCTGGCCGTTTGCAAACCCGATCACCAGATATCGACCCCGCCAGCCGATCGAGCGAAAGGCCGGCTCGGCATACTTGCCGCCCACCGGGTCATAAATGACGTCGGGGCCCTTGCCGCCGGTTGTGCGCTTGATGCCCTCGCGCAGGTCTTCTGTCTCGTAGTTGATCGTCTCGTCAGCCCCATGATCGCGGCAGACCTTCAACTTTTCGTCGCTCGAGGCGGCTGCAATCACCCGTGCACCCAGCGCCTTGCCGATTTCAATCGCCGAGATGCCGACACCACCAGCCGCACCCAGCACGAGCATGGTCTCGCCGGGACGAATCGCCGCACGGTCCTTGATCGCATGCCATGAGGTGCCATAGGTCAGTGTGAAGGCTGCAGCGGTCTCGAATGACATGCCCTGCGGCATCAGGACCACCTTGCCTGCCGGCGCGATCATTTCCTGCGCAAACGACCCAGTCCCGGTGTTGGCGAGCACGCGGTCGCCGGCTTTCACATGGGTCACGCCTGCACCGACCGAAATGACTTCGCCTGCGCCTTCAGAGCCCGGTGTGAAGGGCAGTTCAGGCTTGAACTGATATTTGTTCTGGATGATCAGCACGTCCGGAAAGTTCACGCTGGCCGCATGGATCCGGATCCGGACTTCACCTGCACCCGGCTCACGGGTCGGGACCTCCTCCACCACGAGTTGCTCGGGCGGCCCCCACTGCTTGCATATCACTGCCTTCATCGTCGTCCTCCTTGAGTCAGATTTTTGGAAGAGTCTAACGCGAGCCGGTTCAGGCGCCGAAGCGGCCAGCGTGTATCCTTGAATTCAAAGCCATTTTCCGCAATGCGTTGATCTGGAGACACCCTAATGACCCTGCAGGAACTCAAACGTCGTCTGTCGATCCCGGTGATCGGCTCGCCCCTGTTTATCGTCTCGAATCCCGATCTGGTCATCGCCCAGTGCAAGGCCGGGATCGTGGGTTCGTTTCCGGCGCTCAATGCCCGACCGGCAGAGGTGCTCGAGGAGTGGCTGACCCGTATCACCACCGAACTCGATGCCTACAACGCTGCCCATCCTGACAAGCCGGCTGCGCCCTTCGCGGTCAATCAGATCGTGCACAAGTCCAATGACCGCCTGCAGCATGACGTGCAGATGTGCGTGAAATTCAAGGTGCCGCTGGTCATCACCTCGCTGGGCGCGCAGGTCGAGGTCAATGAGGCCATCCATTCTTATGGCGGCATGGTCCTGCATGATGTGATCAACCAAAAATTCGCCCACAAGGCGATCGAAAAAGGCGCCGATGGCCTGATCCTGGTCGCATCCGGTGCGGGCGGTCATGCCGGCGTGCAATCGCCCTTCGCCCTGGTGCAGGAGACCCGCGAATGGTTCAAGGGCCCGATCGCCTTGTCGGGCTCGATCGCCACCGGCGAGGCGGTGCTGGCTGCAGAAGCCATGGGTGCCGATTTCGGCTACATCGGCTCGGCCTTCATCGCGACCCGGGAAGCCAATGCCGCCGAGGGCTACAAGCAGGCCATCGTGGACGCCAACGCCCAGGACATCGTCTACACCAACCTGTTCACCGGGGTGCATGGCAACTACCTGCGCCCGTCGATCGTCAATGCCGGTCTTGACCCCGACAACCTGCCTGAAAGCGATCCGAGCAAGATGCAGTTCGGCTCGGGCGGCAGCGGCAAGAGCAAGGCCTGGCGCGACATCTGGGGCTGCGGCCAGGGTATCGGCGCCGTCAAGGATGTGCCGGGTGCGGGTGAATTCGTGGCCAGGCTGATCACCCAGTATCAGGCAGCGCGGGCCCGCCTGGGCCTGGCCAGCACGCACCAGACGGCCTGATTGCCAGGAAGTGCGCACCAACACCCTGCCCCTGCGGCCCGATCCCACTTTGCAGGACACCATGGCGCCAACACCTGACATCACCCATCGCCGCGGCCTGATTCGAGCCGCTCTCGCTGTCTCAGCGCTGACGCTGGCTCATCGCAACTCAAATGCTCAGGAAACCTGGCCCGCTCGCCCGGTTCGGGTGATCGTCCCGTTTCCTGCAGGCGGTGTGGTCGACCTCGTCACCCGTGCCGTCACAGACCGGCTCGCAGCCACCTTGAAGCAGCCTTTCATCGTGGAAGCCCGCCCGGGTGCCAACGGCAATATCGGTACCGAAGCGGCCGCGCGCTCAGCACCTGATGGCTACACCCTGCTGGCTGCAACACCGGCCACCGTGACCCAACCGCTGCTGTCAGGCGCGGTGAAATACAAGGCCACCGATTTCGTCGGCGTCGGCTCGATCGGCGCCCCGCCGAATCTGTTTGTCGTCGCGCCGAATGTGCCGGTCAAGACCCTGGCCGAACTGGTCGCGTTTGCCCGCAGCGGCGCCAACACCCTGAGTGTGACCAACCCGGGTGTCGGCACGTCCAATCACCTGGGACAGGAACTGTTCTTCTCGCTGGCGGGTCTTCAGACCCTCAACGTGCGTTACCCCGGACAGCCCCAGATGATCCCTGACCTCGCAGCCGGTCTGGTGCAATTCGGGCTGGTCACCGCAGCACTTGCACTGCCTCATGTTCGCGAAGGCCGACTGCGCGCACTGGCCATCGGCGCACCGAAGCGCTGGAGCGAACTGCCACAGGTCCCCACGCTGGCTGAAGCCGGCTTTGGCCAGGCGATGTTTCTGCCCTGGTACGGCCTGGCGGCGCCGGTCGGCACGCCCCGCGCGATCGTGACCCGACTGTCCGATGAAATTCAGTCAGCACTGGCCACGCCTGAGGTGTCCGGTCGACTCGAAAAAATGGGTGCTTACATCACACCGGGTTCGGCAGACGCCTTCGATGCGCTGATGCGCAGCGAATCCAGCCGCTGGGCCCAGGTGATCCGGCAGCGCAATATCCGCGAATCCTGATCAGCCTGGATCGACACGGATCGGCTCAACCACTGTCCTCAAACGACATCACAGCACAGGAACGCATCGCATGGGCGCCATCGAAAACCCCGATCCGATCGAAGCACTGGGCAGCTATCTGCCGCAAATGACCGAGTGGCGCCGCCACATTCACGCCCATCCCGAGACCGCCTTCGAGGAGGTCGGAACCGCGGCCTATGTGGTCGAGCGCCTGCGCAGTTTCGGTGTCGATGCCATCCATGAAGGCATTGCAAAAACCGGTGTGGTCGCCGTGATTCGAGGTGGCACCAGCAGCCGTGCGATCGGACTGCGAGCCGATCTCGATGCGCTCGACATGCAGGAAGACACCGGCCTGGCCTGGCAGTCGCGCCATGCCGGGAAGCATCATGCCTGCGGTCATGACGGACACACCACCATGCTGCTCGGTGCAGCGCGTCATCTGGCCGCGACCCGCAACTTCGACGGCACGGTCTACCTGATCTTTCAGCCCGCCGAGGAAAACGAAGGCGGTGGCCGGGTGATGGTGGAAGAAGGCCTCTTCGAGCGCTTTCCCATGCAGGCCGTCTTTGGCATGCACAACATTCCAGGGATTGAGGCCGGTCGCATTGCGGTCAAGGCCGGGCCGATGATGGCCTCCTACGATATTTTTGAAGTCACGATCACCGGTCGCGGATCACACGGTGCGATGCCGCACAAGAGCATCGATCCGATCACCACTGGCGCTGAACTCGTGCAGAAGCTGCAGACCATCGTCAGCCGCAATCTTGATCCGCATGAACCGGCGGTGGTTTCAGTGACCAAGTTCCATTCGGGCACTGCCTGGAACATCATCCCCAATGAGGCCGTCATTGGCGGCACGGTTCGCGCCTTCAGCGAGGACGTGCAGGCGCAGGTCGAGCGGCGCATCCGCGAACTGTGCGAAGGCACGGCGGCCTCGCATGGTGCAAGCATTGCGGTGCGTTATGAACGGCGTTACCCACCGACCATCAACCACACCGAGGAAGCCGCACTGTGCCTGCGTGTGGCCGAATCGCTGGTAGGCCCGGACCGGGTGATTCGAAACCCCAAACCCGCGATGGGTTCGGAAGATTTCGCCTGGATGTTGCGCGCGCGCCCGGGCGCCTATGTGTGGATTGGCAATGGCACCGGGTCAGAGGGCGGTTGCACCGTACACAACCCTGGCTACGACTTCAACGACGCCATCCTGCCGATTGGTGCTGCGTTCTGGGTGAGGCTTGCGCAGACCGCTCTTGCTTGAATTGCAGCACACCCAGCCGCTGATGCCTCAGCGGATCTGGGTGAACTTCAGTGGCTTATCTGAACCCGCGGTGTCGATGTACAGGAAGGGCCCTTCCTGGCGAATGCGCTCAGCTCGAGACAGCGCCTCCAGATAACGGGCTTCCTGATCACCCACCGCCGGCGAACAGGCTTTTCGGGTGGTGGCCAGCTGGCCGAACGCCACGCGATCGCCATCCAGGCTCATCGAACCCATGAAATTGTTGCAGCCGGCCATGCCGCTGACGCGGCCGGTTTCCGGGAAGGTGAGCGTCGACTGCAGGCGATCGACCACGCCCCGACCGGACAGATCCTCGAGCAGCCATTGAGTGCCCTGCAGAGACCGGGCCAGCGGCACGGCCGAAGCAGCCGGTTGCGGAACCACTGGCGCGCAGGCTGACGCGGCGAGCACAGTGACAAGGAAAGCGAAGATGAGGGGGCGACCCATGGGCAACTCCTGTAAGCATCCAGTGCGGCCGTCAGCCGATCAGGGGCACTTTAATGGATCGGACAGATCCGGTGCGACATTCAGGTCTGGGACGCCGGTATGGAATGGATCAACTGATCGACAACCGCGCGCTGCATATTAGCGATCATATCCGGCGTGGCCACGCCGGAGGTCACCAGGTGAGTCGCTCCGCCCAAAACCAGATGAAAGATCACACCGCGCTGGCGCGCCTGTACCGGATCAGGATAGGCCAGGCTATAACGCTCGGCGATGATCTGGGTCAGCCGGCTGTCAACCTCGTTGATCCGCTGCGCGATGTCCGGATGGTTGCGCGCATAAGCCCGCAGCGCCATGCTGAATTGCAGTTCACCGGTATTGGGCGTGAGAAAGGCGATCGCGTGCCTGAATATCAGCAGCAGGTCGGTTCGCGCATCGTCGACAAAAGCCTTACTGACCTGTTCAAAAGAGCTGAACTGCTTTTCACGCCAGCGTTCGACCAGAGCATCCACCAACTCTGCCTGACTCTTGAAGTGCCAGTAGAAACTGCCGCGAGTGACTCCGAGGTCCTGCGAAATGGACAGCACCTTGATTTCGCTGAACCCCCCCTTGACCGCAGCCGAGAACGCGGCATCAAGCCATTTGTCTCGCGTGAGGTGATCACCGGCAGTCTTGGTTACAGTTGAGCGGTTGAGCGAACTATCCATTAATTTCCATACACCCCAAGAAAAAGTACTTTTCTACCACTGGGCAGCTTAACCGAAAACCGCAGCTGATGCTGATCAAATAAAAACAGGAACCGACCCGAAATGACGACACGACGCACCTGGATCCGCGCCGCAGCGCAATCAGTCTGCGGAATCGCCTCGCTGGCGGCAGCGGGCCGGATCAGCGCGCAATCCGATTGGCCGCGCAAGTCCATCCGACTCGTGGTGCCATTCGCACCCGGTGGCAGCTCCGAGATCGTCGCCCGCTCGGTCGCAGCCGAACTGACGAAACAACTCGGACACAGCGTGTTCGTGGAGAACAAGCCGGGTGGCGCCGGAACGGTGGCCATGGCCGAAGTGGCGAAGGCCGACAAGGACGGCCACACCCTGATTCTCGGGCATGTCGGCACGCTGGCGGTCAACCCCTACATGCTGCCCAGGCAGTCCTACGACGTCGATCGCGACTTCGCACCGATCAGCCTGCTGGCGCGGGTTCCCAATATGTTTGTCGTGCACCCCTCGGTGCAGGCGGTCGATTTGAAGTCCTTCGTCGCGCTGGCCAGGAGTCGTCCCGGTCAACTGAACTACGGATCGGCCGGCAACGGCAGCGCGGGCCATCTGGCGATGGAGTACCTGAAGCTCGTGACCCGCACATTCATCACCCATATCCCGTATCGCGGAACCGGCCCTCAGCTGATCGACCTTCTGGCTGGCCGCACCGACGCAGCCTCCGCCGGTGCTCCGGCCCTGATGACCCATGTGAAGTCCGGCAAGCTTCGGGTGATTGCCGTGGGAACTCAGCAGCGCCTGCCGATCCTGCCGGAGGTCGCCACGGTGGCCGAACAGGGCTATCCCGGATTCGAGACCTCGCAGTGGTACGGGCTGCAGGCGCCTGCGGGCACGCCCGACCCGATCATCCGGCGCCTGGCGGAGGAGTGCGGGCGAGCGCTGAAGGCCTCTGCCGTGACCGAGCGTTTCGCCAACGATGCTGCGGTCGGTGTGGGCAACAGCCCAGAGCAGTACGCAGCCTTCATCCGCACCGAACAGAAGCGCTGGAGCGAGGTCGTGCGCCAGGCCGGAATCAAGCCGGATTGAGCGGCCAGTCCGGCTATCGCAACAGATCAGGCGACAGCGATGCGATCACCCGAACCTCCGGGTCTTCGGGCGTACCTCGCGGACTGAACCACCAGAAGGCGCCTTTTCGCATCTGCCAGGGCTGGGGCTGGCCGGTGAGCAGCAGTGCAGCCGCCTCGCCGATCCAGGGCTGATGACCCACGATCACCAGCACCCCGCTGCGTGAATCGGGCCAGGCGGCAAACTCGATCACCTCGTCGGCACTGGCCTGCGGACCGATCCGGTCAGACACTTCGAACGAACGCCCCATCGCCTCGGCGGTCTGGCGGGTGCGCCGGGTCGGGCTGCTCACCACGGTGACATCGTTCGAACCGAGGCGCTTGTTCAGCCAGCCGGCGACCCGCGCCGCATCGGCCTGACCGCGTGAGGTCAGACGACGCGCCGCATCGGGTATGCCGTCTTCAGCCTGTGCATGCCGCCAGAGAATCAGGTCCATCAGCGTGTCACTCCCATCCGATTGTCTTGCATTCAACGATCAGGCTCGCGCCAGGCCAGCAGGGTCGCCGCGCCCAACAGCACCCCCCAGAATGCCGAGCCGATACCCCACAGTGTCAGGCCGGAAGCCGTGACCAGAAACGTGACCAGCGCCGCGTCGCGCTGTGATTCAAGCTGCAGCGATGCATGCAAGGCCCGCCCGATGGTGGGCAACAGCGCCAGCCCGGCAATCGTGACGATCAGCTCTCGAGGCATCGCAGCAAACACTGCGGCCAGTGGCACCGCACAGACACCGACCACCAGGTAGAGCACACCGGCTGCCGCGGCCGCGAGCCACCGCTTTGCCGGATCGGGATGGGCCTGCGGCACCATGCACAGCGCTGCGGTGATCGCAGCCAGGTTCAGTGCAAACACCCCGAACGGCGCCATCACCAGCGTGACCAGGCCGACCACGGTCAGCAGCTTGGAGATCGGC
>CAIXXI010000145.1 GCA_903923345.1 uncultured Burkholderiales bacterium
ACATCGCTGCCAGCCCCGCCAGTCAGGGTGTCAGCACCCGCGCCTCCGGTGAGCGAATCATTGCCAGCGCCGCCGATCAGGCTGTCGTTGCCGGCTGCGCCCAACAGCGAGTCGCTGCCGGCCCCGCCATCAATGATGTCGTTGCCTGCGTCGCCGGTGATCGTGTTGGCGAGGTCATTGCCGGTTACCGCGCTAACAGCTCCTGAGGCGATGCCAACCGCTGCGACGATCGTCAGGTTCTCGATCCCCGCTGCCAGGGTATAGCCGGTCAGTGAGGTGCGCACGGTGTCAGTGCCCGCCGAGTCGATGATGAGGTCGCCTGCAGCATCCACGATGTAGGTGTCATTACCTGCGCCACCCATCATCACGTCGTTGCCTGCGCCGCCATCGATGGTGTCGTTACCGGTCGACCCCATGATCATGTTGCTACCCGAATTGCCGGTGCCGGTGAAGGCGGCCGTGCCGGTGTAGATCAGGTTCTCGATCGACGCGTTGGCGGCAATCGAGTAGTTGGCCACCGAGGTCTGCACGGTGTCGGTGCCGGAGGTATCAGTGATCGTGTCGAGTGCCGAGTCGACGACGTACGTGTCGTCGCCCGCACCACCGACCATCGCATCGTCGCCAACGCCGCCGTCAATCGAATCATTGCCGTCGCCGCCGATCAACGAGTCGTTGCCGGTGCCACCGATCAGCGTGTCGCTTCCGGCAGCGCCATCGATGGTGTCGTTGCCGACACCGCCGGTGACCGTGTTGGCCAGGTCATTGGCAGTGACAGCAATGCCCAGCGCTGCGGCGATCGTCAGATTCTCGATCCCGGCTCCAGCGGTGAATCCGGTGACCGAGACCGTTGCGGTGTCGATGCCGCTGGTATCGGAGATCACATCGCCCGCCGCATCGACCACAAAGATGTCGTCGCCCGCACCACCGGTCATGGTGTCGTTGCCAGCACCGCCGTCAATCGAATCATTGCCGTCGCCGCCGTCAATCGAATCATTGCCTGTGCCACCGATGAGCGTGTCGTTTCCGGCACCGCCACTGAGCGTGTCTGATCCCGTGCCACCCGTGAGGGTGTTGTCCAGACCGTTGCCGGTTCCGGTGAAGGCCACACTCCCGGTGAAGCTCAGATTCTCGATGGACGTGAGCCCCGCCAGACTGAAAGAGGTCAGCGAAGTGCGGATCGAATCGGTGCCGGCTGAGTCGGTGACGGTATCTCCGGCATTATCGACGGTGTACGTGTCGTTGCCTGCCCCACCATTCATCGAGTCTGCACCGGCTCCGCCATCCAGTGTGTCATTGCCTGCACCGGAGATGAGGGTGTTGTTGCTGGCATTCCCCGTGCCGGTGAAGGCAGCGGCGCCTGTATAGGTCAGATGTTCGAGCCCGGTTGCCAGGGTGAACGTTGCCAATGTCGTCTGAACGCTGTCCGTTCCGGCGGTATCGGTGATCGTGTCGAGTGCTGCGTCCACAACATAAATGTCGTCGCCAGCTCCGCCCACCATCGAGTCGTTGCCAGCACCGCCGTCAATCGAATCATTGCCGTCGCCGCCGTTCAGTGTGTCGTTGCCTGCGCCACCGCTCAGTGTGTCGTTGCCTGCGCCGCCCGTCAGGCTGTCATTTCCGGTGTTACCCGTGATGCTGTTGGCCAGATCGTTGCCGGTTCCGGTGAATGCGGCGGTTCCGGTGGCGGTCAGGTGTTCAACGTTCGTCAGTGTTGCCAGGGTCAAGCTGGCCAAAGACGTGCGGATGGTGTCGATGCCATTGTTTGCGGTTTCGGTGACGACGTCCCCCGCCTGTGCCACCACATAGGTATCGTCGCCGGCACCACCGACCATGGTGTCGTTGCCAGCACCGCCATCCAGGATGTCGTTGCCGTCGCCGCCGGTCAGGCTGTCAGCACCACCGCCGCCAGACAGGGTGTCGTCGCCTGCTCCGCCCGACAAGGTGTCGTTACCAGCATTGCCGTCAGCGTTATCGGCACCTGCCGTCCCGACGAAGGTATCAGCACCCGCTGTACCGGTGAACAAATCACCCACCACGGTTGTGGCGGCAGACGTCAGTTGCTCGGCAAAACCAGACTGGTCAGTGAAGCGAACCAGCACACGCAACTGCAGCCCAACCTGAGTCTGAGTCGGATTGAAGCTCGCCGTAGTGGCTCCGGTGATGTCGGTCCAGATGGTGCCGTTGCCTGAAGTCTGCCACTGGAAGCTGAATGCGCCCAGACCATTGCGGTCAGCGATTGTAGCGGTCGAGGCGGTGACGGCCGTGCCCTCGGTCGGCGTGGTGTCGCTGATGGTGATCGCGCCTGTGGCGCGGGCATTTCCGATCAGCACGTCCTGGTCGGTGAATCGCGCAATCTCGATGTTGCGAACCAGGTCGACGCCATCTGTGCCGACGTTATCGGTGATCACCCGGCTGCCATCAGCAAGTACTGCGCCGATGGTGTAGTTGGCTCGCAAACCGTTGAAGACCGCGATATCCGCATCGCCGGCGGTGCCGGCCTGCAGAATTTCCCGCACGATAACCAGATTGCCCGGATTGATCGAGCCGTTGAGTAGCTGGGCCGTCAAGGTCAGCAAGGTGGTGTGCGATGTCACGACACCGTTGTTGTCGGTGGCGCTGATGCGCGCATTCAGCCAGGCGTCGCCATCCATCACGTCATCGCCTGCGCCACCGGTGATGGTGTCGTTGCCGCCACCGCCCAGGATGATTTCACCGCCGGTGAAGGCAGTGCCCAGGCCGGTTGCGGCTGCGTTGTAGTTGGTTGCGCCATTCAGGATGACGTTCAGTCCGGCGATGCGAGCGACGCCCTCAGCCGTCAGTTCATGGCCGACCTGAGTGGCCGCCAGAAGGTCGGTGCCTTTGAGGGTGTCGTTGTTCTCGTAGCCCGACACGCCCTCGACGAGGTCGAAGCGGTCCTTGATGTTGTCCAGGGCCGGAGGCAGCAGGGCACTGTTGGCCAGATCGGCATTCACAATCTCGGTGGAGCGCGCATAGGTGACCCAGTCGAATCCCAGCATGCCCTCGGATCGGTTGATGCCCGGCGTGCCGAACATGATGTCGTCGCCCGACTCAGCATCGTAGTCGTCGTTTCCATCGCCGAACAGCACGTCGTGACCAATCACGGTGCTGACCTGGAACGGATCACCGTTGTCGCCTTGCAGCAGGTCGGCGCCATCGCCGCCTTCGATCCAGTCGTTGCCGGAATTGCCGAAGACCGTGTTGATGCCGGTACCGGCCCAGACGAAGTCATCACCGGCGCCAGCGAACGACTCGGCGTTGCCATCACCGCCAAAGATCACGTCTTTGCCGTCGCCACCAAACAGCAGGTCAAAGCCCGAGCTGTTGCTGATGACGTCGTTGCCGCCTGCGCCCTTGATCTGGTCGTCACCGAACAGGTCGGTCAGGATGTCATCGCCTTCGCCGCCCAGCACGAAGTCATTGCCTGCACCGCCTTCCAGACGGTCGTTACCACCGTCACCATAGAGCGTGTCGTCACCCGCACCGGCACGCATGTTGTCGGCACCCTCGGTGCCACCCATGACGATGTGTTCGGCGCCTGCGAAGCGAATCTGAGTGCCCGAACGGGTCAGCAAGGCCTCATTGACTGCAGTCGCTGCGTTGTCAACGATCACGCCGCTGGCATTGACCGCGCTCATCTCAAAGGTGAAATCAGGCGTCGAGAACACGTCGCCCGGCAGGTGTTTGGCGCTGGTGTTGCGCATGAACAACTCGGCCATCGAGCCCTGCTCGAGCTGCAGCAGCACGTTCAGGCCCAGGGTGCGCGACAGGTAGTAGAAGCGGTCATTGTTCTGGAGCGCCAGCATCTGGGTCACGAACACATAATCGAAGGTCGAGCCCAGCATGCTGCCGAAGGGCTGGGTTGCTTCGGCCAGGCCGCCAATCCAGAAGTCCACATCGTTCAGGCCGCCGAGCTTGCCGCCAGCGAACGCCCCGGACGCATTGATGAAATCGACCGCACCGTTGGTGTTGTCGCCTGATGCGTTCTGATCCACAAGCGCCTGGGCTGCCGCCCGCTTGCCGTCCAGCGTGGTGGCTGCGGTGATGGTGCTGTGTGTGCCGTAGGCCGCGACGAAATTGACCAGCGACTCCGGGTTTTTCATGCTCTGTTCGAAGTCCGCCCAGCTCTTATAGGGCATCAGAATCGAAAGGCCGGTGTCGCGGAAGAACATCTCACGCGCAGCATTCAGGCTGGGGGTGCCGGTATCGCGGCCACGTGCAATGTTGAGTGCTGCCAGGTCAAGCGGCAGACCCAGCAGGTTACTTTGCAGCGATTCGGTCACGAACTCGTCGATCGCGTTGCCGCGCTGATGAACCATGCCGTTGACGATCGCGCCGGCGGCTTCGTGTTCGTTGGCGCCGCTGGCGATGAACTCGAGCGGGTTCAGGAAGGCCTGGATGAGGCCGATCTGCTTGGTCTCGCCCGTGGTGGTGTTGATCCGGTCGACCGTATCGGTCAGCATCGAGTGGCCAAAGCGGTACACCACGTTGGCGAACTCGGCCATGATCGCCGGATCGACGGTGGTGTTGTAACCCGAGAACACGTTAACTGCCGGGTTGATCTTGCGCACAAAGCCTTCGAAGACAAAGTGCTGATACTGCATTTCAGTCGTGAATTTCGCAGCCTGCCAGATCTTCTCGCCGTTCCAGTCCAACGAGTCAGCGGTGACCGGAGTCGTGCGGCCGGAAGCGACACCAACATCGAGCCACTGGTTCAGGAACAGTCGGCTGGACTCGATCTGCTCGGCACTGCCACCCAAAAGCGCGGCATTGAAGTCAGCGACCGCAACTTGCTTGACCTGGTCGGCGATGCGGTTGTGCTCTGAATGGAAAACGGAGTGGATCGCGGTGAGGACGATGTTCTCGTTGCCCCGACCGTCGCCGACGATGAAATGCTTGTCGAGCAGTTCATTGTCGTAGGCGAGATTGCGGCCACGGGAGTCTGTGCCGATGGCGTTGCCAGCAACCGTGTCGGCGTCCGGGCCCACCACGGTGTCTGGGGTCGCCGGATTGCGATCAACGTCGGCAACCGTTCCCGGCTTGGCGGTGTGAGCCATGTCGTCCAGGAAAGCATGGCCGGTGCGCAGCACATCGGCTGTCACACGGACCGGGGTGGTCAGGTTGCCTTCGATGGTGCCGGTGCTGGTAACCAGCTGCGGCAGACCGTTTGCACCCGGGATGAATTTGCCATACATGTCGGTCAGGATCACCGGCACGTTGAAGACATCGGTATCAGTCAGTTCGATGCCCAGCATGGTGCGGGCCATCTGCTTGACCTCACCCCAGTTGATGATCGCGCCGCCTGCGCCTTCGGCGAGCTTGCCGGTCGAGACCGGGCGGCCCGCTGCGTTGAGTTCGTACTCACGCAAAAAGACCTGGTGCGAGGGGTGCGAGCTGTAGTTCTGGCTCAGATCGACAAACGGCGAGGTGGAGTTGGTGTAGCTGCGAACGTCGTCAGCGGTCCCCAGCACGCCATCAACACCCGGCGCATTGGATGCGACCGTGGCCCGGGTCATGGTCATGAAGCGCAGGTGTGCGGGCAGGTCGTCGGCCGTGCCGAGAACCCCGTCTTTTCCGAGGACCAGAGGGTCGTCGTTCTTGAGCGGCATGATCACCGTGCCATTGCCGCCGGTGCCGATCTTGTCCAGGCCGTGGTCAAAGAATTGACCGAACGTCGTGAATAAGGAATTGAACGGAGCCGAGAGCCCCTCATCAGGCGCGACGGCTCCGATGAACAGTGAACCGTCTGAAGACACCTGGCCGGGGGTGACCCGTTCGTGGACCGCCACAGCGGCCGGGTTCGAGGCGCCCTGGTGGGAGATCAGGTTGCTGATGGTGCGGGGCTGTGAATCGAAGACATAGCCGCTGGTCTGTGCGTACGAAGTCGGCGTGCCAACGGTCATCGGGCCTGGGCCGTCGAGGTCCATGGTGGTCGACTCGGCAGCCCTGAAATTCTGGCCCAGCTTGGTGGGCATCGGCCGGTCGGCTGCGCCGAAATTCTGCTGCCCCGGGGTGATGTTGTTGAAGGTCCCGCTGACGGTCCGAAGGCCGTAGGGCAGGCGCTCTGC
>CAIXXI010000146.1 GCA_903923345.1 uncultured Burkholderiales bacterium
ACTGCGCCACCACAAAGAACAGCCTGCTCACCGAACAAGTCAGTTTCAGTTTCTTCACGGAAGTTGGTTTCGATGATGCCGGCACGACCACCACCGATGGCGCAGGCGTAGGACAGTGCATGGTCCCGCGCAGAGCCGCTGCGGTCCTGATGCAGTGCGACCAGCATCGGAACGCCGCCACCTTGAGCGTAGGTCGAGCGAACCGTGTGACCCGGCGCCTTGGGTGCAATCATGACCACATCCAGATCGGCACGTGGCATCACCTGGCCGTAATGGACATTGAAACCATGAGCGAAGGCCAGCGTGGCGCCCTTCTTGATGTTGGGCTCAACCTCTTCACGATAGGTGGCCCCGATGTGCTCGTCGGGCATCAGCATCATGACGAAATCGGCACCCTTGACAGCTGCCGCAATGGTCTCTGCCTTCAGGCCCGCGAGGCGGACCTTGTCCCAGGACGGGCCACCCTTGCGAACACCCACAACCACTTTGATGCCGGAGTCGTGCAGATTCAGCGCATGCGCATGGCCCTGTGAGCCGTAGCCAATGATCGCAACCTTCTTGCCCTTGATGAGTTTGAGGTCGCAATCCTTGTCGTAGAACACTTTCATGAGGTTTCTCTTCTTTCTGTCTAAGTAAATGAACGGCGCCCGACGGCGCTCAGGCCTTCAGGATCCGCTCTCCGCGGGCGATCCCGGAGGCTCCCGTGCGAACGGTCTCCATGATCGAAGCCGCATCGAGGGCATCGATGAACGCATCGAGCTTGGATCCGTCGCCGGTCAGTTCGATGGTGTAACTCTTGTCAGTGACGTCGATCACCCGGCCGCGAAAAATATCGGCCATGCGCTTGATTTCTTCGCGCTCCTTGCCGACCGCCCGGACCTTGATCAGCATCAGTTCGCGTTCGATGTAGGGCGCTTCGATCAGATCGACCACCTTGACCACATCGATCAGTCGGTTCAGGTGCTTGGTGATCTGTTCGATCACATCATCCGAACCGGTGGTGACGATGGTCATCCGCGACAGCGAGTGATCCTCGGTCGGGGCAACCGTCAGGGTTTCGATGTTGTAGCCACGCGCGGAAAACAATCCGACGACTCGAGACAGAGCGCCGGGTTCGTTCTCGAGCAGTATGGAAATGATGTGTCTCACTCGGCGGCCCTCACAGATCTTCCGAACCGAGCAGCATCTCGGTCAGGCCTTTGCCGCCTTGCACCATCGGCCAGACGTTTTCGGTCTGATCGGTGACCACATCGATAAACACCGTGCGGTCCTTGTACTTGACGAAGGCATCGCGCAGGGCTGGCTCCACGTCGGCCTTGCGCTCAACGCGAATCCCGATATGGCCATAGGCCTCTGCCAGTTTCACAAAGTCCGGGAGCGCATCCATGTAGGACTCGGAATACCGGCTGCCGTACTCGATCTCCTGCCACTGACGCACCATGCCCAGATAGCGGTTGTTCAGGCTGATGACCTTGACCGGGAGGTGATATTGCTTGCAGGTCGACATCTCCTGAATGCACATCTGGATCGAGCCTTCGCCGGTCACGCAGGCGACCTGCGCCTGCGGGTGAGCGAGTTGAACACCCATCGCATACGGCAGACCCACACCCATCGTGCCCAGGCCACCCGAGTTGATCCAGCGCCGCGGCTTGTCGAATCGGTAAAACTGAGCAGCCCACATCTGATGCTGGCCGACATCCGAGGTCACGAAGGCGTCGCCGCCTGTGATTTGCCACAGCGTCTCGATGACGAACTGGGGCTTGATGACCGTGTCGGTCTCCCGGTCGTACTTGAGACAGTCCTTGGCACGCCATGACTCGATCTGCTTCCACCACGCCGGCAAGCCCTTGTGCGTTTTGCCCCCGCCTGCCATGGCTTCACGCAGCTGTGCGATGAGTTCCTGAAGGCAATCACGGACATCGCCGACGATCGGCACATCGACCTTGACTCGCTTGGAGATCGACGAAGGGTCGATGTCGATGTGAACGATTTTTCGGGGGTTCTGGGCGAAATGCTTCGGATTACCGATCACGCGGTCATCGAATCGGGCACCGACCGCGAGCAGGACATCGCAGTTCTGCATGGCCAGATTGGCCTCGTAGGTGCCATGCATGCCCGGCATACCAACGAAGTGCTGGCTGCTGGCACGGTATCCGCCCAAGCCCATCAGGGTATTGGTGCACGGAAACCCGAGCAGATCGACGAGTTCGTTGAGCTCCGGTGCCGCATTGGCCAGGATGATGCCGCCG
>CAIXXI010000147.1 GCA_903923345.1 uncultured Burkholderiales bacterium
CAGATCTCGCAGATGAAGAAGATGGGCGGGCTGTCCTCATTGATGGACAAGCTGCCAGCGCACTTTCAGGCAGCCGCCGGGCAAGCCGACATGACCCGCGCCGAGAAGGACATTCGTCGGATGCAGGGCATCATCCACTCGATGACGCCGCTCGAGCGATCCAAGCCGGAACTCATCAAGGCGAGCCGCAAGCGGCGCATCGCGTCGGGCGCGGGTGTCCAGGTCCAGGATGTCAATCGCATGCTCTCGCAGTTCGAGCAGATGCAATCGATGATGAAGAAGATGCAAAAAGGTGGCCTGGCCAAAATGATGCGGGGCATGCGCGGCATGATGCCGGGCGGGATGCGCTGAGCGCACCCCGCCTCGACTCATTCAAAGACCAGGCTGGGCAATTACATCAGACCGACTGACGACGACGGCTCAGACCTGCAAAGGCAAGCAGGCCCATGCCAATCAAGGGCAGGGTGGCAGGCAGCGGCACGTTGATGCTGGCGAGTGACGCCTCGCTGCCGATGTTCGAGCCTCGGAAGTACAGCGTCGTGACGCCCTGAGCGTAATAAGCAGCCGAGAAGGGACTCGAGCCGTCGGCAATGAACTCGGTGTAATTGATGTTGTCGGTCGAGACCTTGAACTTCTCTGCACCGTTGGGCTCGCCACCACCCGTGAAGAACTTCTTCAGCGTGAAGCCATAGATGTCGGTGGCTTGATCGAACTGCACCTTGAGCAGATCGACATAGGTGATCGCGAAAGGCTTGTACATGCCGATTTCATCCGCATCGGGGTCGGTTTTAGCGCCTTTCATGCCGATACCATTGGCATTGCTCCAGCTGAGCTTGAGCGATGTAGCGATATTTGCCGAGCAAGATACCGGAGGACCTGCCAGGCAAGCGCTCAGCGTCACGCCGTTGCTCGTGAAGCTGTTCTCGTTATTCGCACCACTCCACTCGTTTGACGTGAAGTCGATGACTGTGGCCGAGGCACTCATCGACGCAGCAGCCAGAGCGACCGCGGCGGCCAATTTGGAAAGTTGATTGATCTTCATGATGGACATCCGTTTGAAAGCTGTTGGGGTTCAGCGCCCACCGCAAGGCTCTCGGGCGGGTCACGCCAACAGACGTGCACGGGACGTGCCAGCTTTTGAATGATTTCGAGCGTCCGTGAAGGGCCTCACGAAACCATTGCGCCTTTGTGCGCTTCGACGCGACCCGCCTGACTCGAACGGATCACCTCAAGGCCTGGACCACCCTTTTGTTGCGGGCTGGTCAACGGCGTATCGCAGGCGGTGACAACCGCGCCGACGTGCGCTACCTCACGCCGGACCGGGCGCTGCATAATCAACGGATGAACGCTCCCGCCCTTCCCCAAGACATCGGTCGAGTCCTGTACGACCCCGCCGACACCGCCCCCTTCCTGCTCGACTGGCGCAAGCGCTACCTGGGCCGATCCATCGCCGTCGTACAGCCATCGACCACCGACGAAGTCGCAAGGCTCGTGCGCTGGTGTGCCGAACACCGGGTTCCGCTGGTGCCCCAGGGCGGCAATACCGGTCTGACCGGCGCCTCGACGCCCGACGACAGCGGCACGGCAGTGTTGCTGTCGATGACCCGCATGAATCGCATTCGCGCACTCGACACGATTAACAACACGCTGACCGCAGACGCGGGCGTGGTGCTGGCCCGTGTTCAGGAGGCGGCCAGTGAGGCCGGCCGGCTGTTTCCGCTGTCACTGGCCGCACAGGGCAGCTGCACCGTGGGCGGCAATCTCTCGACCAATGCCGGGGGCACTGGTGTGCTGCGCTACGGCAATGCCCGTGAACTGTGCCTGGGGCTTGAGGTGGTCACGCCTTCAGGCGAAATCTGGGAGAGCCTGCGCGGACTGCGCAAGGACAACACCGGCTACGACCTGCGCGATCTGTTCATCGGCGCCGAAGGCACGCTCGGTGTCATCACGGCGGCCACGCTCAAACTCTTTCCGCAGCCGGCCGCTCAGGTCACCGCCCTGGCCGCCCTGGCATCACCGCACGACGCCCTGCGCCTGCTCGAACTTTCGCAGCAGATGCTCGGGCCCTCGCTCACCGGCTTCGAAATGATGTCGGACGTGTGCCTGGAGCTGGTCGCACGGCACTATCCTGAGTGCACTCGCCCTTTTGACACGGCTCACCCCTACTGCGTCCTGCTCGAATCCTCTGACTCGGAAAGCGAGGCGCATGCCACCGAGCGCTTCGATGCGCTGATGCAGCGCGCACTCGAGAATGGCCTGATCGCCGACGCGGTGATCGCTCAGTCGATGGCTCAGTCGAAGCGCTTCTGGAGCCTGCGCGAGAACATCTCCGAAGCTCAGGCCGCTGAAGGCAAGAACATCAAGCACGACATCTCAGTGCCGATTTCGTCGATCGGCGATTTCGTCGAATCAACCAATGCCGCGATCGCAGCACGATTCCCGGGCGTGCGCATGGTGGTCTTCGGTCACCTCGGCGACGGTAACCTGCATTACAACGTCTCACCGCCGCCCGGCATGGCCGAGCAGCCCTTCCTCGACTGGCAGCCAGCCCTCAACGAGCTGGTCCATGACGCGGTTGAGTCGGCGCAAGGCTCGATCTCGGCCGAACACGGCATCGGTGTGCTGCGTCGCGATGAATTGCTGCGCTACAAATCGCCAGTGGCGCTGACATTGATGCGGACACTCAAGCAGGCCTTCGACCCGCTGGGCATCATGAACCCGGGCAAGCTGATCGCCTGAACCCGGGGGCATCAGCCGATGGTTGAAACCATCCGGCGGATCAGTGCGGAACTCGGGTCATAGAGCGGCGCCACGATCGAGAAGTGATCGGCGCCCTCGACGACCTCGACCTGTACGCGACGCTTTTCATTGGTGCCCCAGGCCGCCCCGAGTTCAACGCTCTGACGCAGGTACTCGGGGCCTTCATTGCCACCGACCAGCAGGGTCCAGTCACCGCGAGCAGGCCCTGACATGCCGATCGGCGCATTGCGTTGCGCCTCGGCAGTGTCCATGAGCAGCACTTCATTCAGGTAGCTCAGCCGGATCGGTTCCAGGTCATACAGGCCGCTGAAAGCAAATCCGCCTGCAGGCATGCGCCCTGATGAGGCCATCGGATACGCCGACCAATCGGTGGCCGCCACGCTGGCGGTGAGATGCCCACCCGCAGAATGTCCGGCGATCCAGACACTCGACGGATCGCCGCCGAAGGATGCGGCATGCGTCAGCGTCCAGGCCACCGCCGCGCGGCATTGCCGCACGAGGTCGTCCATGCGCGCACCGGGCATCAGCGAGTAATCGACATTGACCAGCGTGATGCCATTGGGCACCAGTCCCAGGGCAATGCCGTCGGTGTCGGCCTTGGATCGGGCCATCCAGTAGCCGCCGTGGATGTAGACCAGAACGGGCGCAGCAGCAGCGCTGCGAGCTGGAAAGATGTTCAGGGTCTCGTCCGGGCCGCTTGAATAGGGCACGTCGAGTTGCGGCGACAGGGTGTCGCGGGCGTGCTGGGCCGCCGTCGTCCAGCGAGCCACATGGGTCTCGTAATCGGACACTTTGGCTCGGTTGTTGTACTGCGCATCGAGGCCGGCGCGGTCGTAGCCTCGAAAGATCGGTGAATTCATCAGGCATGTCCTGGAAAAAAGGCGGCCCAGCGGCCGCTTGTATCAAGCCTGATTATCACACCCGAGCCTCGGCGCTAAACTGCCCAACCGCTCAACCCGTCTTGGCTGATTCACTCATGTCGGATTCTTCCATCGCCTCGCCTTTCATCCGCCCCGTCACCCTGGCCGATCTCGAACGCATGCACCAGGGCACCGCCGTGCACCACATGGGGATCGAATTTCTGCAGGTTGGCCCGGATGTGCTGCGCGCCCGCATGCCAGTGGATGCGCGAACGAAACAACCCTGGGGCATCCTGCATGGCGGCGCATCCGTGGTGCTGGCCGAAACCCTGGGCAGCGTGGCGGCAACACTGTGCCTGCCGCCCGAGCAGCATGCGGTCGGCCTGGACATCAATGCCAACCACATCCGAGCTACCCGCGAGGGCTGGGTCACCGGCGTGTGTTCGCCGATTCACATCGGACGCAGCACGCATGTGTGGCAGATCGAACTTCGGGACGATGCCGGCCGCCTGACCTGCATCTCGCGGCTCACGATGGCGATTCTCAGCGCCTGACCTGACACACTGGCGTGTTCAGACCAACCCCGGGGTGATCCTGGGGTCAGGCAGCTGAATCAGCGCGTGGCGCTTTGTCCGACGATCACGGTGGGCGCCGAAACCTGCTGGATCACCGGCGTGTTCTCGTAGCTCCAGCGCTTCCAGGCAGCCAGCACCGCATTCGGATATTCCGGGCGCCCCAGGCTGCCGTTATAGCGGCCCAGTGCCCGATACAGATCGCCTCGCTCGATGTCGATGTAATGGCGCAGGATGACGCAGCCATAGCGCAGGTTGGTGCGGGCATCGAACAGCGCGGATGGGTCGCCATCGCCAATCACCGAGGTCCAGAACGGCATGACCTGCATATAGCCCCGTGCACCGGCACTGGAAATCGCATGGCGGCGAAAATTGCTCTCGACCTGAATCAGACCCAGCACCATGTGCGGATCCAGCCCGGCGCGTTGGGCTTCGTAGCGCACCATCTGCAGAAAGTCGATGCGCTCGCGATCGCTCGGCTTGTGGCGCACCGGCAGCCGCTCGGACAAGGTGGCGAGCCAGTCACGTTTCTCGAAGCCGGATGCAAATCGGGCCTCGGGTGCAGAGCGATCGAGCAGCGCGGCCGAGAGCGCTGAACGAACTGAAGCAGACAAGGGCTCGTACTGCTGCTGACCCGCTCGCGAGGGCTCGCTGACCAGGGCCAGGACACAGGCCACAGCCGCGCAGATCAGCGCAAAACCCGTGCGATTGCGTCGGACCGGACGGGTGCGATACGCAGATCGAGGTGAGATGGATTCGTAGTGGCTGTTCAGCACGTCTCGAGGCTGTCTTTCACCGCCTCGAGTGCACCGCCCAGCGGGACGGTGGTGGTGACAAGGCCGCGTCGAACGGTGAGTTCAACCATGCCTTCCTTCAGCCCCCGTTCGCCGACCGTGACCCGCAGCGGTACACCGATCAATTCCCAATCGGCGAACATCGCACCCGGCCGCTCATCACGGTTGTCCAGGATCACGTCGAAGCCCGCCTGCCTGAATTGATCGTACAGATCGTCTGCAGCCTTGCGGACATTTTCGGAGCGAAGATAGCCCAACGGCGTAATCACAAGGTCGAACGGCGCGATCGGGCGGGGCCAGATGATGCCCTTGTCGTCGTGATTCTGCTCAATGGCAGCGGCTGGCAAGCGGGTGACGCCTATGCCATAACAACCCATCTCGATCGGCTTTGACTTGCCGTCTTCATCCACGAAGGCCGCGTTCATCGCCTCGGAATACTTGGTACCGAGATAAAAGACATGGCCGACTTCGATGCCGCGTTGAATTGCCAATCGGCCCTTGCCATCCGGGGAGGGGTCGCCATCGACCACGTTTCTGAGATCGGCAATGGCGATCTCCGATTCGCCGGGTGCTGGCAGGTCACGCCCCCAGTTCACCCCGGTCAGGTGGTATCCGGTGTCATTGGCACCGCAGACGAAGTCGCTCATGTTGGCCACCGTGCGATCGACCACGATGCTCACCGGGCGAACCGTGCCGATCGGCCCCAGATAGCCAGGCGGGCAGCCGAAATGCTCGACGATCTCGGCCTCGGTGGCAAAACGAAAACCCTTGAGCCCTGGAACCTTCGATGCCTTGATCTCGTTGAGTTCATGATCCCCGCGCACCAGCAGCAACCAGATGCGAGTCCCGATGATCCGTGGTGCTCTCACGGAGTCGTCGCCGTCTTTCGTCGGCTCCAGGACATCGACCGCGAGCACCAGCGACTTCACCGTCTGTGACAACGGCAAGCCGAGCAGTTCGGCCACGTCTTCGCACTTCGCACGGTCCGGTGTGGCGGTCTTGACCATGGATTGACTCGGATCGGCCCGCTCAGTCAGCAGAGGCAGTGCTTCAGCCAGTTCGACGTTGGCCGCGAAATCCGAATCCGGGCAAAAGGCGATCGCATCCTCGCCGGTCTCGGCAATCACCTGAAATTCATGGCTGGCCGACCCGCCGATCGAGCCGGTGTCCGCCGCAACCGCGCGAAAGGTCAGCCCCGAGCGCGTGAAGATCCGCGTGTAGGCCTCGAACATCGCCTGATAGCTGGCCAGCGCCGCTTCGCGGTTGCGGTCAAAGGAGTAACCGTCCTTCATCGTGAACTCACGGCCTCGCATCACACCAAAGCGCGGCCGGCGCTCATCCCGGAATTTGGTCTGGATCTGGTACAGGTTTTTCGGCATCTGCCGATAGCTGCGGATTTCCTGACGGGCGATGTCTGTGATCACCTCTTCGGAAGTCGGCTGAACGATGAAGTCGCGCTGATGCCGATCTCGAATTCGAAGCAGCTCAGGGCCGTACTGTTCCCAACGCCCCGACTCCTGCCAGAGTTCAGCCGGCTGGATCACCGGCATCAGCAGTTCGATCGCACCGGCGCGGGCCATTTCTTCGCGAATGATGGCCTCGACTTTGCGGATCACCCGCAAGCCCATCGGCATATAGGTGTACACGCCTCCAGCCAGTTTTCGGATCATGCCTGCGCGGGTCATAAGCTGATGGCTGATCACCTCCGCATCGGCCGGCGCTTCCTTGAGCGTGGATATCAGGAACTGGGAGGCTTTCATGGGGTCCTTGGCAGTGCGCGAAAAAAGGCGCATCGTCGATATAATCGGCTCAATTCTAAGGTATCGAGGGGTAGCCCATGCTGGACAAGGAAGGCTATCGCCCTAACGTCGGCATCATCCTGGTCAATCAGCGAGACGAAGTCTTCTGGGGCAAGCGGATCCGGGAACATTCATGGCAGTTCCCGCAAGGTGGTATCAAGCGCGGTGAAACGCCCGAGCAGGCGATGTATCGCGAGCTGCACGAAGAAGTCGGTCTGCTGCCCGAGCATGTGCGCATCATCGGCCGCACCCGGGACTGGCTTCGTTATGACGTGCCGCAGAACTGGGTTCGGCGTGAGTTCAGGGGTCATTACCGCGGCCAGAAGCAGATCTGGTTCCTCCTGAGGCTGGTCGGCCAGGACAGCGATGTCAGCCTGCGCGCCACCGAACAGCCTGAATTCGATGCCTGGCGCTGGAACGATTTCTGGATCCCACTTGAAACCGTCATCGAGTTCAAGCGGCATGTGTATGAGCAGGCCCTCAACGAACTGTCCCGCCATCTGTTTGGACGCGAACACCCCAGGCAGCGCGATCACCGACCGCCCAGCCCGCCTCTGGATGCCACCCAACCCGAGCCTGGTGCAAGCGCCGGCAAGGCTTGAACGCGCCCACCCTGACCGGGGTGGGCCGATGCAGGCGTTGGGCGAATTGACTCAGGTCGGTGTGAGCAGCGGTTTGCCGGCGAAATAGGCGGCCACATTGTCAATCGTCAGGCGACCCATCGCATACCGCGTGTCGTGAGTGCCGCTGCCATGGTGGGGCTGCAGCACCACGCGCGGGATCGCGATCAGTTCGGCAGGCACGCGCGGCTCATCGTTGAACACATCGAGCCCGGCGCCACCGAGCGTGCCCTGGCTGAGCAACTCAACCATCGCAGCCTGGTCGACCACCGAGCCTCGGGCAATGTTCACAAAGTGCCCGTTCGGGCCGAGTGCCTCGAGCACGGCACGGGACACGATGCCCTGGGTGGCGGCACCACCGGGACAGGCAGCAATCAGGACATCGGCCCAGCGGGCCATCTCGACCAGATCCGGGTAATAGGCCCAATCAACCGGCTTGCGGTTCGGCCCGTGATAGGCCAACTCGGTGCCAAACGCGGCGCATCGATTTGCGATCGCCACACCAATGC
>CAIXXI010000148.1 GCA_903923345.1 uncultured Burkholderiales bacterium
AGGCGCGCCCGGGCAGGCGCCTCATCATCAACGATCAGGATCGAAGTAGCGTCGGACATCGCGGCGTCGTCTCTCTTTGCGGTAGGGAAATTCAAGCTCCAACCTGAAGATGCTGCCCTGCTGGGAGGTCTTCAGTTCGGCAGAGATATCGTACAGCAGCATCAGACGCTCCCGGACATTGGAGAGCGCCATTTGGTTGCCGGGTCGCACGGGTTGCGCCTCGAGCAAGGGATTGAGCACCTCGACCCGAACCCGCTCACCGATTCGTGATGCAGACACTTCGATCAGGCCCGGCTCGCTGCTGGGTTCGATGCCGTGATGCACTGCGTTCTCAATCAGGGGCTGGAGCAGCAATGACGGGATCAGTGCGTCGCCCGGCATGTCGTCGAGATGCCAGGCCACCCGCAAACGCTCGCCCAGTCGCAGTTGCTCGATGGCCAGGTATTCCTTGCAGGTCACGACTTCATCGTCCAGCGCGACCAGTTCGCGGGCATCGCGCATGAACACCCGAAACAGATCGGCCAGATTTTCAAGCGTCGCTTCAGCGCGCCGGGGGTCGCTGCGCATGAGCCCCAGAACGGCATTGAGGCTGTTGAACAAGAAATGCGGCCGGATCCGTGCCTGCAAGGCCTGCAAGCGCGCTTCCGAGAAAGAAGGTGAGTAGGCCCGGGCTCTGAGCCTGAAAAACTCGATCAGGGCGCCTGCCACCATCGCCGCGACGATGGTTCGGGAGGCGACCCACCACAGGCTGCCTGCGCGGGGCAGATCAGGATGCAACCAATCCACTGCAAGCACCGATACCGCCAAGGCCACAAGCGCAGGCAAACCCACCGCAGCGATCCATTGGACCTGCAGCGACATGCCGTTGACCAGCTTGCGTGACACACACAGCAAAGCAAGCGACCCAACGGCAATCGGGTTCAAGACGAGCGCGGTCACGGCGAATTGGCTCATGGCGGACTGCACGCCATCAGCCATCAGGACGGAAATCAGCAAGGCCGGCGCATTGAGCAACGCCAACGATCTGAGTGCGATGCCGACATTGCAGGTGTCGGGTATGAGCGGAGCGAGCCCGCCTTCGGACTGCCTGCGCGCCTTCGCCGGGCTCTCTGGCAGCCCGGACGAGGACTTATACTGTGCGGTTTTTGCTTCGTCAGGCGCCATGTGCGACCCATTATGACAGATCAGTTCAGCAAGAAGTCCGAGGCATGGTCCGCTCGTTTTTCCGAGCCGGTTTCTGAACTGGTCAAGCGATACACCGCATCGGTCGACTTCGATCAACGGCTGGCCTTGCATGACATCGAAGGCTCATTGGCCCACGCAGAGATGCTCAATTCGGTGGGCCTGATCAGCGACGATGATCTGGCGGCGATCCGCAAAGGCATGCAAACCATCCTCGATGAGATCGGGCGTGGCGAGTTCAAGTGGTCACTCGACCTCGAAGACGTTCACCTGAATATCGAGAAGCGCCTGACCGATCTGGTCGGTGATGCCGGTAAGCGGCTTCACACGGCGAGGTCTCGAAATGACCAGGTCGCAACCGACATCCGGCTGTGGCTGCGTGCCACGATCGACGACATCGACCTGCTGCTGACCGCCCTGCAAAGTGCCCTGCTCGACCTGGCTCAAGCCCATTCAGACACCTTGATGCCCGGTTTCACGCATCTGCAAGTCGCCCAGCCGGTGACCTTCGGCCACCATCTGATGGCCTACGTCGAGATGTTTTCGCGTGATGCGCAGCGCATGGACGACTGTCGCAAGCGGGTCAATCAATTGCCCCTCGGTGCGGCGGCACTGGCGGGCACGAGCTATCCCATCAATCGCGAGAGAGTCGCTCAAGCCCTCGGGTTCGAGGGTGTCTGCACCAATTCACTCGATGCGGTGTCGGATCGCGATTTCGCCATTGAATTCTGTTCAGCCGCAGCAATCGCGATGACTCATGTCTCGCGTCTTTCGGAAGAACTCGTCATCTGGATGAGCCCGCGGGTGGGCTTCATCGATCTGGCTGATCGGTTCTGCACAGGCAGCTCGATCATGCCGCAGAAAAAGAATCCGGACGTACCCGAACTTGCCCGAGGCAAGACCGGTCGGGTCAATGGGCACCTGATTGCACTGCTGACCTTGATGAAGGGCCAGCCCCTGGCCTACAACAAGGACAATCAGGAGGACAAGGAACCGCTCTTCGACACGGCCGACACGCTGATCAACACCCTGCGCATCTTTGCGGACCTGGTCGGAGGCATTTCGGTGAATGCAGCAAGGATGCGCCAGGCCGCGGCCGAAGGGTTTTCAACCGCCACCGACCTCGCCGACTACCTGGTTCGGAAAGGCCTGCCGTTTCGGGACGCCCACGAAGCCGTTGCCCGGGCAGTCCGCCTCGCGGCAGACACACAACGCGATCTGGCTGATCTGAGCCTGGCCGAAATGCAAACGATCTGCCC
>CAIXXI010000149.1 GCA_903923345.1 uncultured Burkholderiales bacterium
CTGGACTTCGTGCTCTGGAAGGCGGCCAAGGAGAGCGAGCCGCAGGATGCAAAGTGGCCCTCCGAGTTCGGCGTCGGGCGACCGGGTTGGCACATCGAATGCTCGGCCATGTCCACCGCACTGCTCGGGTCGCAACTCGATATCCACGGGGGCGGCGCAGACCTGCAGTTTCCTCACCATGAAAACGAGATCGCCCAGAGCGAAGGCGCCCACCCTGGCACTTTTGTGCGCTACTGGATGCACAACGGTTTCGTGCGGGTCGATGATGAAAAGATGTCCAAGTCATTGGGCAATTTCTTCACGATCCGCGAGGTGCTGAAGGCCTTCGATCCCGAGGTGTTGCGGCTGTTCGTGTTGCGTGCCCATTACCGCAGCCCGCTCAATTATTCCGATGCTCATCTCGAAGATGCGCGTGCGAGCCTCTTGCGCCTGTACACCGCTTTGTCTGCGGGTTTGCCGGCTGCATCCACACCCGACTGGGATCATCCCGATTGCCGTCGATTCGCCGACGCACTCAACGACGACTTCAACACGCCGGTGGCGATGTCCGTGCTGTTTGATCTCGCCACCGAGCTCAATCGCAATCGCGACCCGGATGTCGAACGCCGCCTGCGTGCGCTGGCCGGCGTGCTGGGTCTGCTCGGTCGGGATCGTGAAGCCGTGGTGCGCAGTGGCCTGCGCGGCTCAGCCACTGATGCGGCCGGTTTGTCCGATGCGCAGATCGAAGAGCAGGTCATGCTGCGCAGCGCAGCCAAGAAATCGCGCCAGTTTGCTGAAGCCGACCGGATTCGCGCCGAGCTGCTCGCTGCGGGCATCGTCCTCGAGGACAGCGCTGCAGGCACCACCTGGCGCAGGGCCTGAGACTTGAGCGTCGCGCCCGGCAGCCAGTCTGCACACTACTGGGCCGAGGCCAGTCAGGCATTGGCTGCAGCCGACCCGAACATGTCGGCACTGGTGCAGACCTGGCAGGGAGTCGGCCAACTCGCCAGCCGCGGCGACCCATTCAATACCCTGGCCCGTTCGATCATCGGTCAGCAGATCTCGGTCAAGGCGGCGGCGGCGGTGTGGCTGCGATTCGAAAAGGCCGCAGGCACCGTGACCCCGCAGCGCGTCTCGCGCATGCGCCTGACCACCCTCACGAATGCCGGGCTGTCGACTCGCAAGGCTGAATATGTGCGCGACCTGGCCGTGCATTTTCAGTCTGGATCCGTCGACCCGAATGCATGGCCCCACCTGGACGACGAGGCGGTCATCGAGCAGCTGATTCAGGTGCGCGGCATCGGTCGCTGGACGGCCGAGATGTTTCTGATCTTCAATCTGATGCGCCCCGATGTCTTTCCACTCGATGATCTGGGGCTTCTCAAGGCGATCGCATTGCAGTACAACGGCGGGCAGGCCGTGAGCCGCAGTCAGGCTGCACAGATCGGCGAGCGCTGGCAGCCCTGGCGTACGGTGGCCACCTGGTACCTGTGGCGCAGTCTCGATCCGGTGCCGGTTGCATACTGATTCAAGGAGTCATGAGAACCCCATGAAGACCACCTTTCTGGAATTCGAGCAGCCGATTGCCGAGCTCGAGGCGAAGATCGAAGAACTTCGATTCGTTCAGGACGATTCTGCAGTCGACATCGCCGACGAAATCGGACGCTTGCAGAAAAAGGCGGATGCACTGGTCAAAGAGACCTACTCGAAGCTGTCACCCTGGCAGGTGGCGCAGGTGGCGCGGCATCCGCAGCGGCCCTATACGCTCGAATACATCGCCGCGATGTTCACCGATTTTCATGAGTTGCATGGCGACCGTGCCTATGCCGATGATCCGTCGGTCGTGGGTGGTCTGGCCCGTTTTAATGGTCAGTCGGTGATGGTGATCGGGCATCAGAAGGGTCACGACACCAAAGAGAAGGTGCTTCGCAACTTCGGCATGCCCCGGCCCGAGGGCTACCGCAAAGCCCTGCGCCTCATGCGCACCGCTGAAAAATTCAATTTGCCGGTGCTGACCTTCGTCGACACGCCGGGCGCGTTTCCGGGCATCGGCGCCGAAGAGCGCGGCCAGTCGGAGGCGATCGGGCGCAATCTGTTCGCCATGGCAGAACTGAAGGTGCCAATCATCACCACGGTGATTGGCGAGGGCGGTTCGGGCGGCGCACTCGCGGTGGCAGTGGCCGATTGCGTGCTGATGCTGCAGTACGCCATCTATTCGGTGATTTCGCCCGAGGGCTGTGCGGCGATTCTCTGGAAAAGTGCAGAGAAAGCGCCGGATGCGGCCGAGACACTGGGCATCACCGCGCACCGCCTCAAGGCCCTGGGCCTGATCGATCGCATCGTGAACGAGCCGCTGGGAGGCGCACACCGCGACCCAGCCTACATGGCCCAGATGCTCAAGCGTGCCTTGGGCGAGGCCTTACGCCAGTTCCACAATGTCAAGCCGGCCGAGTTGGTGCGCCAGCGTCAGCAACGCATCCTGGCGTATGGCAAGGTCAAGGAACTCGGTTGAATCGGTTCTGAGGGCGGCACTCTCGCCGCTTGAGCGTTCGGGGCGGCCGCTTGCAGTCGCTTTCAGTGGCGGGCTGGATTCAACGGTATTGCTGCACGAGACGACCCGCCTGCTGGGGGCCGATGCAGTCATCGCCTTGCATGTCAACCATGGTCTGCAGCCTCAGGCAGATGACTGGGTCGAGCATTGCGCGCATCAGGCCAGGCAGTTGGGTGTTGCTTTCCAAGCGCTGAAGGCGCAGTCGGCGGCCGCACCGGGTGACAGCATTGAAGCCTGGGCCCGCGATGAGCGCTACCGACTGCTGCTGGACGCGACCCGCACGTGCGGCGCAGCCGCCTTGCTCACCGCCCATCATGCAGACGATCAGGTCGAGACCTTCCTGATGGCATTGGCGCGGGGCAGTGGGCTGGATGGGCTCAGTGGGATCGCGGCAAGCGACCTGAGGCAGGGCGTTCGGCTGCTGCGACCGCTGCTCTCGATTGACCGATTGCACTTGCTGCGTCGGGCGCAGTCGCAGGGTTGGCAGTGGATCGAGGATCCGAGCAACGCAAATGAATCCTTCTTGCGCAATGCGGTTCGCGCGCAGCTGATGCCGGTGTTGCGCAAGGTGCTGCCCGCGGTTCCAGTGCACCTGCACGATGTCATGGGCCAGATCAGCGACTGGCGCGAGCAGGCACATGAGGACGCACGCCGGGATCTGGATGCAGCGCGCTGCGAACCGAGGCGCTGGCAGGCACTGGATCGCAGGGTGCTGGCAGGCCTGTCGCCAGGGCGGCAGTCATTGGCACTGCGCGAATGGCTGCATGAGGCGGGATGTCAAATGCCTTCGCGAGATCGGCTCGAGCAGATGCGCAGGCAGTTGCTGTTGGGGCAGGGCGCACACGCGAAGATCGAGCATGACGGGCTGCAGCTGATGCGTCATCGGCATGTGTTGTTGGCATGTCCGCAGAGCAGCAAGGCACTGGCTGCGGTTCAGCCGACGCTGTTGCGCTGGAATGGGCAGTCGAGTCTGGAGCTGGCCTGTGGCGGGCGCATGGTGTTTGAGCCGGCGGTGTCGGGTGTGTCCCGAAGCTGGCTGGCGCAGCAGTCGCTCTTGCTGGCTCCGGCTCAGGCGGGCGCGCGATTGCGGATGCGGGTGGCTGGGCGCTCCCGATCTGTGAAAAACCTCTGGCAGGAGGCGGCGATACCGGTATTCCTGCGTGATTCGCTGCCGGCGGTGTGGGTCGAGGGCCGCTTGTTGATGGCCGCACCGTTTGGGATGGATCGCAGCCCGGACTGGCCGAGCGAACCCGATGGCATCGCGTTGCGATGGGTGCCAAGCGACGAAGATCCGCGTCAGGCCTTCAACAATCTTGTAAAATAGCTGGTTTTTCTTCGCCGGTTTTTCGGCTGCATCTGATGTCTCTCATCGTTCACAAGTACGGCGGCACCTCGATGGGTTCCGTTGAGCGGATCCGCAATGTGGCGCAACGCGTCGCCAAGTGGCATCGCGCAGGCCATCAGTTGGTGGTCGTGCCGTCTGCCATGTCGGGCGAGACCAACCGCCTGATCGGGCTGGCCACCGAGCTGCAGGCGCAGCCTGACCCCCGCGAACTCGACATGATCGCCTCGACCGGCGAGCAGGTCTCGGTTGGGTTGCTTGCGATTGCGCTCAAGGCGATTGGCGTGGATGCGGTGAGTTACGCCGGCTGGCAAGTGCCGGTGCGCACCAACAGTGCGTTCACCAAGGCGCGCATCGAGTCGATTGATGATGCCCGTGTGCGGGCTGAGCTGGCGGCGGGCCGGGTGGTGATCGTCACCGGCTTTCAAGGCGTGGATCCGAATGGCCACATCACGACGCTGGGCCGAGGCGGCTCGGACACCTCTGCGGTGGCAGTGGCCGCAGCCATGGGTGCCCAGGAGTGCCTGATTTACACCGATGTGGATGGTGTCTACACCACTGATCCGCGCATCGTGCCCGAGGCCCGAAGGCTGCCCAGGATTACCTTCGAGGAGATGCTGGAGATGGCCAGCCTGGGCTCGAAGGTGCTGCAGATCCGCTCGGTCGAGTTTGCTGGCAAGTACAAGGTCAAGACGCGCGTGTTGTCGAGCCTCACCCCGCCTGACATGGACCTGGCGACGGAGATGGCATCGGGCACGCTGATCACTTTCGAGGAAGACGAGACGATGGAACAGGCGGTTATTTCGGGGATTGCATTTGCGCGCGATGAAGCGAAGATCACGCTGACCAATGTGCCCGACAAGCCGGGTGTGGCGTATCAGATTCTTGGCCCGGTGGCGGCGGCCAATATCGACGTCGACATGATCATCCAGAATCAGAGCGTGAACGGCATGACGGATTTCTCGTTCACCGTCAGTCGCGGCGAGTATCAGAAGGCAATGGATGTGCTGAACGCCACCGTCAAGGGCGCGCTCGAGGCCGGCAGCGTGGTCGGAGATCCGAAGATCGCCAAGGTCTCGGTGGTCGGCATCGGCATGCGCTCGCATGTCGGCATTGCCAGCCAGATGTTTCGTACGCTCTCGGAAGAGGGCATCAACATCCAGATGATCTCAACCAGCGAGATCAAGATCTCGGTGGTGATCGAAGACAAATACCTGGAGCTTGCGGTGCGGGCACTGCACAAGGCCTTCGGTCTGGAGCAGGCGGTGGCCTGAGAGAACAGGTCGCTGCCGCCCGACGTCCGGCATGCCGGACGCAGGCCTGCGTGATAGACTTCAGGGCTTCGGAGACGTGACCGAGAGGCCGAAGGTGCTCCCCTGCTAAGGGAGTATGTGCCAAAAGCGCATCGAGGGTTCGAATCCCTCCGTCTCCGCCAGACACATAGTAAACAAGCGCCTTTCGGGGCGCTTTTTATTTCTACATACCCAAAGACATGCCCAATATTGGAGTGCTTGGATTGGTTTGTTGGCGGGGCACCCCGGGCCCTTCAGCTTTTTTCGCAGACCGACCCCGCCGTACCCCCACCCCCCCAAAACGCCTGGATGGGACCCAAGCTTCCTATTGCTTACTGTTTTGCACAGGCGAAGCGCGGATCTTGCCTAGGGTGCCACAGGACCGTTTGTCTAGTGCCGTCGCACGTCAATCGGGTTCAGATCTAATGAGCCCGACAAAATTCAGATGCCATTATTCCTAGACACAGAAACAACTGGACTCAGCCCGGCTGCTGGTGATGCGGTCGTCGAAATAGCAATCGTTGACGCAAGTGGTAAGGCCGTCCTGAATACGTTGGTGGATCCAGGTCGAGCAATCCCTTGGCAGGCGACTAATGTCCATGGCATTACCAACGCCATGGTTCGCGGACGACCAACACTCTCGCAGTTGATGCCCCAGATCAGGCAAATCATTTCCAACGAGATTGTCGTGATCTATAACTCTTCCTTCGACACTCCTTTCTTCCCTGGCCGACTCACGGAATCTTTATCGATTGAGTGTGCTATGCGTCGATTCACCCAGGCGACGGGTGGAGGTCGGTGGAAGAAGTTAGACGTAGCAGCGCAGAAAGTTGGGCATCGTTGGACGGGCAATGCACACCGTGCTCTCGCCGATGCCTTAGCCTGCCGTAGTGTGTGGGCGTGGCTTGAGAGTTCCGCACAAAGTGACTATCGAAAGACGGACACGTCACCCAGAGGTCCATCCGTCAACGCTAGCACGACGGTGCGTTGTGCAAACTGTTCGACCTTACTTAGAGTGCCAACCGGCAAGCTGCTCGACATCACCTGTCCGACTTGTCGTCGAACGTTTCGGCATCAGACTTAACCTCGGAGGTCTTGTCCGATTTCTTTCGGTTCTTGCGTGATTTGGCCGATGGGGCAATAGGTTCTACGTTCCCCACGGTTTGCTCGAACAAATCGGCCTTTATCTCGGATCCGAATCTGTCGGTCTGATCCAAGCTCACAGCTCCCCGCTCCGACGGATCGGCAGCCATGCCTCCGTGTGGTGATGTGCTGATCTCGATCGATTCATCCCTCGGTGTCTCGACCTTCAAATCACCCGGCGGAGCGAGGTTACTGATTGCAACGTTGGCATCGTTATCATCTCGAGCATCTGTAGCGGGTTCCACTTGCAGTTGATCCCCAACCGCTTGCTCATCACTTTCTGGTTCCGTCGTAGCAAAAGCGGGATCAAATCTTCCACGCAAGTTTCCTACCACATCAGTAATACTGGGATTCGATTTCGTAAGATGGGTCTGATCGACATGCGGGTTCGACTCACTACGAGCAGCAGCTCGGACCATGACATCCAACTGCTGCTGCCCCCTGGCTGGCGCAAGCGCGGCGTAGCGGGCCGGGGCTGATTGGTAGAGCAGTGTTGTCACAGCGACGTTTTCCATGCTCCTGCCGATGAAGTAAGCAGATAGCGATGCGTGATGAGGGTCGTCTAACGCAATGTCTGTCAGGTCTGCAAGCAGTGCATCAAGTGAAACTTCTCTACCTCCCAAAGCCAGATTTCTGTAGTGGAACA
>CAIXXI010000150.1 GCA_903923345.1 uncultured Burkholderiales bacterium
ACAGGCGGCAAGTCCGGCGAGTGCTCCGCCCATGGCCGAAGTGAGCAGGTAGATCCGACTCGGGTTGACGCCCATCAGGGGCATGATCCCGCGGTCCTGGCTGATCGCCCGGATCGCCGTGCCCATGTAGGTCTTCGACAGGAACAGCCAGGTGCCACCGATCGCGGCGAGCGCCACCACGAACGCAATCAGGCGTGCCAGCGAGAAGTTCATGTCGCCAATCGAGACACCGGGAAGGCGCACCCCGAGGTTGCGAAATTCGACGCCAAACACAACCGTCGCTGCGGCCTGCAGAAAGAACAGCACCCCGCCGGTGACCAGCAGCTGGTTGATGGGCTCGGCCGCAAGCACGGGGCGCACAATGAATTGATGCAGCGCCATACCCAGCACCGCCAGGACCGCAACCCCGGCTGCACAGGCTCCCAGCACGGGCCAGCCCTGTTGCACATGGAGCCACCAGATGGTGTACATGCCGACCATGACCAGCTCGGCATAGCAGATCCAGACCACATCGATGACGCCGAAGATCAGATTAAGGCCCAGGGCCAGCAGCGCGAGCAAACCGCCCAGCAGCAGGCCGTTGAGCACCGCCTCGAGCAAATAAATATCGAAGATCGAATCCATGTCGGCCCTTGCGACGTCGCGTATCCCGTCAGACGCCGAGATAGGCGCGACGGATATCCTCACTGGCCAGCAGCTCTGCCGCCGGGCCACTGCTGCGTACCTTGCCGGTCTCCAGCAGATACGCTCGATCAACCACCTTGAGCACCTGCTGGATGTTCTGCTCGACGATCAATACCGTGTAGCCCTGTGCACGGATCGTGGACATCAGTCCGAAAATCGACTGCACCACCACCGGCGCCAGACCCGCGGAAGGCTCATCGAGCAACAACAGCTTGGGGCCGCTCATCAGCGCGCGCCCAATGGCACACATCTGCTGCTCGCCACCCGACATCGTGCCGGCCATCTGCAGCCGGCGCTCCTTCATGCGGGGGAACAAGGAATAGACAAAGTCGAGCCGCTCTTCAAATCGGGAGCGTGCCTGCGGGATGAATGCGCCCATCCGCAGGTTGTCCTCAACGCTCAGCCGGGGAAACAGCCGGCGCCCCTCGGGGACTTGAGCGATTCCCAATGCGGTGACATCGTGCGCCGGCATGGCCCGGTAATCCTGGCCCTCCATGCGCAACTCGCCCGCAGTCGGCTCGATCAGCCGTGAAATCACCCGCAGCAGCGTTGTCTTGCCAGCGCCATTCGGACCGATGACCGCGACCGCCTCGCCGGCATTCACCTGAATCGAGACGTCGAAAAGCGCTTGAAAACTGCCATATCCAGCGCTGATTCCTTTGAGTTCCAGCATCAGCGAGTCACTCCGGCGGCCTGGCGTGCCGCGATCTGATCCTGCACGTCCTGTGCATCGCTACCCAGATAGACCTCGACCACTTTCGGATCCCGGGTGACCTCGGCCGGACTGCCCTGTGCGATCAATTCGCCATGATCGAGCACCAGGCAACGGTCGATGACCTTCATCAGGACGCCCATGATGTGTTCGACCCAGATGATGGTCACGCCGCGTTCATCGCGAATGCGCTTGAGCATGTCGGCGGCCTGGTGCATCTCGGCCTCATCCAGTCCACCCAGGCTCTCGTCGGCCAGCAGCACCTTCGGGCGTGTCGCCAGGGCACGCGCCATCTCGAGCTTCTTGAGGCCCGCCGCGCCGAGGCCATCGATCCGCGCAGCCGCATCGACCGGAAGGCCGATCAGTTGCAGGGCATCGATTGCGCGCTGGCCCGCCTCATGACGGGTCACCGGTTCGGAAGCCCCGTAGTAGGCCGCCAATGTGGCGTTCTCCAGGATCGACAGCTTTCGAAACGGCCGGGGAATCTGGAAAGTTCGAGCCAGACCCGCGCGGCAGATCCGGTTGGGGGCCAGACCGCCGATCTCGCGCCCCTGGAACTGCACAGATCCGGACGTCGGTTCGTACAGGCCGGCAATGAGGTTGAATGTCGTGCTCTTGCCCGAGCCATTGGGTCCGATGAGCCCGAGAATTTCGCCCTCGCGCACCCCAAAGGACAGGCGGTCGACAGCGGTGAAACCGCCGAAGCGCTTGGTGAGCGCTTCGACCCGCAGCATGTCACTCATTCGTTCTGGCTCGAAATGTTATTGGGCGTAGCCGTGACCCTTGGGCAGCGGCAGCACCGGCTCTTTCGTCCTGATCGCCTGCGGCCAGACGACAAAGGTGTCATTGCCGTTGTACTGCATCACCACCGGGGACGCCCGTTCGTTCTGACCCGCCATTGAAGTGCCGGGCTGGAAGAACTTCACGCCGTATCCCTGAATCGTTCCGCCGGCGGGAATGTCGGTCTCGAGTGCAGCCTTGCGCAGGGCCTCGGAGTCGATGCCGCCATGCTTCTTGATGGCCCGCGGCAGGACATCCGTGAAGAAGATCCAGGACTGGTTAAAGCCCATCGAAACATGGGTGGGGACTTCATCGCCCTTCACGTCGGCCTTATAGCGCTTGATCATTTCGGCGGTCAGCGCGCCCATGCCCGGGGCGAGTGCCTTGGGGTCGAGCAATTGAGCCGCCACCGGGTCGACGTTGTAGATGAAGTTGGCGTCTTCCTTGAAGGTCGCGAACAGTTTGTCGAACTGACCATAACCTGCACCGTGACCAATCAGCGCCGACCACTTCAGACCTTGCTCCCGCGACTGACGCAGGAACAGCGTGATGTCCGGGTTGTAACCGGTGTGCAGGATCACATCAGCACGGGCCCTTTTCAGCTTGGTCACCAGAGGCGAGAGGTCAGGGGATGTCGCCGAGTAGCCTTCCTTGAGCACGACCTGCATGCCATAGCGCTTGCAGGCGCTTTCATTTCCGGACGCGACACCCGCTCCGTAGGGGCCATCCTCGTAAATCACCGCGACCTTCAGATCCTTGGGATCCTTGCCGAGCCGGGCTTTGGCCTCTTCGTTGAGGAAGGTGCATGACGCCTCGCCGAACTGGTCCGAATGAACCTGGGCTCGAAAGGCATAGCGCAAGTTCTTGTCCTTGAAGACCGAAGATGCGACGCAGACATTGGCCCACATGAACTTCTTAGCCTGGTCTGCCTTCTGAGCCATCGGCACGCAATGCGCTGATGAGAAGACGCCCATCAGCATGTCGACCTTCTCCTGATTCAGCAGTCGCTCGGCCTCGTTGATCGCAACGTCCGCCTTGCTCTGCGCATCGGCATAGATCGGCTTAATCCGATATCCCTCGACCCCGCCGCGCTCGTTGATCATGTCGATCGCGTACTTCGTGCCGAGGTAGCTGGCATAGGAGCCGCCCGCCGCCAGCGCACCGGTCAGGTCGAAAATGACGCCGATCTTGAGTTCTTTGGTCTGTGCCTGAACGCCGGATGCCGCCGTGAAAGCGCAGGCGAACATCAACGCAGCGAAGCGTTTGCTGAGGGCAATCATGAGAGTCTCCTGGTGATGTCCGCGGCTTCAGTGCGCCCCGGATATTTTTTGAATCTGAATCATGCTAACCGCAGATCACTCACCGGCACAAGCCCGTGCCGGTGTTCGAACACAGGCTGCCTGCGCCACCGCAGGCAGCGCAGCGATCAGCGCATGAAGCGCTTCACATAGTCCGCGCCCAGGCCGATCGACTCGAAATGCGCGCGGTATTTGTCGATGCGGGTGAAGACGTCGTCGTAGCCCGTGGAGTTGCCCTGCGGGTCGACATACATCAGAGCGCCCTGCACATTGAAGAGCGTGATCATGTCGGTGCAGTCGTCCGGCACGACCAGGGTGTGGGTCTCGCCCGGTGGCTCAAAAATATAGCTGCCTTCAGTTGCGACCCAATCGTGCTCGAGGTAATGCCACTTGCCGCGAATCACCCACGCGTGAACCGTGCCGGAATGGCGATGGCGCTGCAGCAGTCCGGAGCGCTTCACCTTGAGCAGATGCACGTAGTAGCCGGCGTTCGCATTCAGGTGCAAAGGCCGTGACCAGATGTTCTCGCCAATCGGCGCCCACATCCGTTCGTCGCCATCGAGTGCGTCATTGATGACGAGATCAGGCGCCATGCCCCAGGGCTGCGGTTTCTGGTAGGGGATGCGGTCATCCTGGATGAACGGGGTATCGACAGGCTTGTTCATGATGGTGTTCGGGGTGGATTCGGTGATTGAGTGCGCAGGCAGGTTAACCCACGCCTGCCCTGCGATCAAACCTGCACAGCATGGCCCAGGGCAGCTCGCTTCACGGCATTGATACGATCTGAGCCATGACTGCACCCGATTCAACTGCAAGCGTTTTGCTCGATGCGGCCCGCGAGCTCAGCGACGAGTTGTCGAGACTGAGCTTCGCCGACCCGGTTGCGCATGTCTACAACCCCCTGCAATACGCCTGGTCACCCTTCGAGAGTTATGTTCGCCGGTATGCCACCGGGCCCCGCCGAATCGTCTTGCTGGGGATGAACCCCGGCCCCTACGGAATGATGCAGACCGGCGTGCCCTTCGGGGAAATTGCCGCGGTTCGCGACTGGATGGGCATTCGCGCGCCCGTCGAGCCGCCGAAAGACATGCACCCGAAGCGCCCCATTCAGGGCTTCGACTGCACCCGCTCCGAGGTGAGTGGCCGCCGGCTCTGGGGCTGGGCCGCATCGCGATGGGGCTGTGCCGAGCAGTTCTTCTGCGAGGCCTTCGTACTGAACTACTGCCCACTGGTCTGGCTTGAGCATTCCGGGCGCAACCGCACGCCCGAGCAGCTGCCCGCCGCCGAACTCGAACCGGTCTACCGGGCCTGCAACCGTCATCTGGTCCGCGCCCTGACCGCGCTTGAACCGGAGTGGGCGATCGGGGTGGGCGGGTTTGCAGAACGACGCATCCGCCACGTCGTTCAAGGTGACTCGATCGACAGTGAACTGGCGCGATCGATCCGGATCGGGCAGATCCTGCATCCCAGCCCGGCCAGCCCAGCGGCCAACCGAGGCTGGGTTTCGGCGATCGAAGCCCAACTCGAGGCACTCGGCGTGACGCTACACTCGAAGGCTCGCTGACCCTTCAAACTCAAACCATCAGGCCAATGACCATGACTGTTCTGGGAACACCTCTGTCGCCTTGTGCAACCCGAGTGATGCTGCTGGGCGCCGGTGAACTCGGCAAGGAAGTCATCATTGCCCTGCAGCGCTTCGGCGTCGAAGTCATCGCAGTTGATCGCTATGCCGATGCACCCGGCCATCAGGTTGCCCATCGGGCGCATGTGATCGACATGACCGACCCGGCGGCCTTGCGAGAGCTGATCGAACGCGAGCGCCCGTTTCGCGTGGTGCCGGAAATCGAGGCGATCGCCACACCGGCCCTGATCGATCTCGAGCGCGAAGGTGTGGTGACCGTGATCCCGACTGCCCGTGCGGCATGGCTCACGATGAACCGCGAAGGGATACGCCGCCTGGCCGCAGAAGAACTCGGCTTGCCGACCTCGCCCTACCGATTTGCCAGCAGCCTGGATGAACTGCGCGACGCGATTGCGGGCGGCATCGGCTTTCCCTGCATCGTCAAACCGGTGATGTCCTCGTCGGGAAAAGGTCAGTCGAAATTGAACGGACCACAGGATGTCGAGTCGGCCTGGCACTACGCGGCCAGCGGCGGGCGAGTGGATGCCGGTCGGGTCATCGTTGAAGGCTTCATCGATTTCGACTATGAAATCACCCTGCTGACCGTTCGCGCGGCCGACGCATCGGGTGTCGTTCAGACGCATTTTTGCGAACCCATCGGCCATGTTCAGGTGGCCGGTGACTATGTCGAGAGCTGGCAGCCGCATCCGATGAGTGCCACCGCCTTGCAGCGCTCGCGCGACATCGCACAGCAAGTCACCACGGCATTGGGTGGCACCGGGCTGTTCGGCGTCGAACTCTTCGTGAAGGGCGACGAGGTCTGGTTCTCAGAAGTCAGCCCGCGCCCGCATGACACCGGCATGGTGACCATGACCACTCAGCATCAGTCGGAGTTCGAGCTGCATGCCCGGGCCATCCTCGGCCTGCCGGTTGATGCGTCCCTGCGCAATCCGGGCGCAAGCGCTGTGATCTATGGCGGGGTCGAAGCCCGAGGCATCGTTTATGAAGGGCTTGCCGACGCCTTGGCCTTGCCCGGCACCGAAGTGCGCCTGTTCGGAAAACCCGAATCATTCAACAAGCGGCGCATGGGGGTGGCGCTGGCCCGGGCAGCCGACATCGACACCGCGCGCAGCATCGCCAAGCAGGCCGCAGCCCGGGTCAAGCCACGGGCCGCCTGAACGCACTGCATCCATCCTCTGAGCCATCCGACGGGCCGATCGGCCCGCATCCCAATCCATCGAGGTCTCACATGCTGAATCTTCCTGGTCTGCAATTCGATCTTGGCGAGGACGTCGCCCTGATGCGTGAATCCCTGCAGCAATTCACCGCAGCGGAAATCACCCCGCGCGCCAACGAGATCGACCGCAGCGACCAGTTCCCGATGGACTTATGGCGCAAGCTCGGCGACATGGGCGTGCTGGGCATCACCGTGCCGCAAGCCTACGGCGGCACTGACCTCGGTTACCTCGCCCATATCGTCGCGATGGAAGAGATCTCGCGCGGATCGGCGTCTGTGGGACTGTCCTATGGAGCGCACTCCAATCTGTGCGTCAACCAGATCAACCGCAACGGCACCGAAGCCCAAAAGCTCAAGTACCTGCCGAAACTGGTCTCGGGCGAATGGATTGGTGCGCTGGCGATGAGCGAACCGGGCGCCGGATCCGATGTGGTGTCGATGAAGCTGCGCGCCGATTTCAAAGGCGATCGCTGGGTGCTCAACGGGTCCAAGTTCTGGATCACCAATGGCCCCGACGCGGATGTGATGGTCATCTACGCCAAGAACGACCTGGAGGCCGGGGCGCGGGGCATCACCGCATTCCTGGTCGAGAAGTCATTCAAGGGCTTCTCGGTCGCGCAAAAGCTCGACAAGCTCGGCATGCGGGGCAGCCACACCGGTGAGCTGGTCTTCGAGGACTGCGAAGTGCCGGCGGAAAATGTACTGGGCGGCCTGGGTGGCGACTCATTGAGCGGCGTGGGCCGCGGTGTCAACGTGCTGATGAGTGGCCTGGACTTCGAACGGGCGGTGCTCTCGGGTGGCCCCTTGGGCATCATGAGCGCGTGCATGGACGTCGTGGTGCCCTACCTTCATGAGCGCAAGCAGTTCGGTCAGCCGATCGGCGAATTCCAGCTCATGCAAGGCAAGCTCGCAGACATGTACAGCACGATGATGGCCTGCCGCGCCTATGTGTATGAGGTCGGCAAACAATGTGATCGAGCCCATGGCGGGCATGTCGATGTGCGAAGCCTGCGAAAAGATGCGGCCGCTGCCATCTTGTATTCAGCTGAGAAGGCCACCTGGATGGCCGGCGAAGCCATCCAATGCCTGGGCGGAAACGGCTACATCAACGACTCGCCGACCGGCCGCCTGTGGCGTGACGCCAAGCTCTACGAGATCGGAGCCGGCACCTCCGAGATCCGGCGCATGCTGATCGGCCGCGAGTTGTACGCCGAGACCCGCTGAACCGTTCCGGACGCGATCAACCTCGCCCCAACCCCCTTAGGTGTGCACAGATGAAGCAACCCATGC
>CAIXXI010000151.1 GCA_903923345.1 uncultured Burkholderiales bacterium
CACTGGCGATGGTTTCGCTGCCGCCGACCGAAGTGAAGAACTTCTTGGGATCAGCAATTCGCCACTTCACGAAGGTATCGATCTGGACGTTGAGTTTCTCGGACGTAATGAAGCGATCCACATCGGCGGTGTCGATAGTGAGAATGCGCTTGTCAAAGTACTGCACATTCTGGAAAGGCGGGGGCAGCTTGAAATGCAGCCCTGGCTTGGTGATCACTTCCTTGAGTTCACCGAGCGCGAAGACCACCGCGTATTGACGCTGATCGACGACAAAAAGCATCGATGAAGCCAGCGCGATGGCGGCCACGAGACCCAGCAGGATTGGAGCGATGCGGTTCATTGGAATGGCTCCTTATCGGCTGCTGTCGCGTTCGCGATTGCGAAGGGCATCACGAGGGCTTTGCTGCATCGGTGCGGGCGACTCTGATCGGTTCTCGCCGCTCGCTGCCGACGCCGCCGAAGGGTTGCCCGTCTGAGCTTGAGGGACCGATCGGCCGGGCTCACCGGCACCCGCCTGCTGCATGAGCTTGTCCAGTGGCAGGTAGAGCATGTTGCCGTTACCGCGAGCATCCACATAGACCTTGCTGGTATTGGCAAAGATCTGCTGCATGGTGTCGAGGTACAAGCGCTCCCGGGTCACCTGAGGCGCTTTGGCATATTCGGCATAGACCTGCTTGAAACGAGAGGAATCGCCCTCGGCGGTCGCGATCACACGCTGCTTGTAGCCTTCAGCTTCCTGCTGAAGACGCCCGGCGGTACCTCGTGCCTTCGGGATCACGTCATTGGCATAGGCGCGGCCTTCGTTGATCAGGCGCTCGCGGTCCTGGGCTGCCTTGTTGGCATCCTCGAATGCGGCTTGCACCTGTTCCGGAGGCTGAGCCTGCTGGATCGTGACGTCGACGATGCCAATGCCGGCTGCATAACGGTCTGCGATCGACTGCATCAGTTTGAGCGAGTCCTTGGCGACCTGCTCTTTTTCCTCATAGAGCACCTTGTCGATGCCCATGCGGCCAATCACCTCGCGGATTGCGGTCTCGGCGGCCTGCCGGACGATTTCCTCGGGGGCGCCGCCGGGATTGTTATTGAAGAGGTAGGCCTTCGCATCTGTGATTCGGTACTGAACCGCGAACTGCAGGTCGACGATCGCCTGATCGCCGGTGAGGATCAGCGCTTCACGGGCCACCTTGTTCTTGACATTGCTGCGATAGCCGACTTCGACCTGGCGCAGCCGCTGAACATCGACGATTTCAGCGGTCTCGATGGGATAAGGCAGGCGCCATTTGAAGCCGGCACTCTCGACCATGTAACGGAATTCGCCAAATCGCAGGATCGCGGCCGCCTGGCCTTCCTGAACGATATAAAAGCCACTGCCCAGCCACAGCAGCAGTCCAATTCCGGCGATCAGGCCGAGGCCGGTGCCCGCTCCCTTGAAGCCGGGAAATTGCGTGCCCCCGCCGTTTCGGGGCGGCTCGCCCTGGCCACCGCCTTTACCGAACAGACCATTGAGGCGCCGATTGAAATCGCGCCAGAGTTCATCCAGATCAGGCGGGCCATCATCATTGCCCCGCGGGCGTTGCTGAATCGGCTGCTGAGGGCGTTGATCGCCGGACCCACCAGAGCCGCTTCGCCCCCAGCCAGGATCATTGTTGAGCGACAAGGACGCGCGAATTCGAGACCACATCTGGCATGCCATTAGGAAGGGAAGTCGGTACGGGAGCGAACGCAGGGTCGTCGAGCGCCTCGTCGCGCGCTTCATCAGACTGGCTTGAAGTCGGGACGAGCAATCGGGACAAAGCCTGCCGAAGCAGATCAAGCCCCTCACCTGTTCGGGCGCTCAAGCGCAAGCGCGCGATGCTACCACAGGGATCCAGCTCGACACCGGACTGAAGCTGGGCCGCGTCGATCTTGTTCAGAACCAGCCACTGAGGGACCTGGTCGGCGCCGATTTCGGCCAGCACCCGCTCAACCTGCTCGATCTGTTCGGCGCGATCCGGCGCGGCCGCATCGACGACATGCAACAGCAGATCAGCCTGCGCGGTCTCCTCCAGCGTCGCTCTGAATGCCTCCACCAGTTGGTGGGGAAGGTCACGCACGAAACCAACGGTATCGGAGATCACCAGCTCGACACCCGGCGCGAGCACCAGCCTGCGAGACAGGGTATCGAGGGTCGCAAACAGCTGGTCGGCAGCATAGGTACCGGCACCGGTGAGTGCATTGAACAATGTCGACTTGCCGGCGTTGGTGTAGCCAACCAGCGATACCGTGATGACGTCGCGCCGCTGCCGAGCCTTGCGACGGGTACGGCGCTGTCTTTCGCTGCGATCCAGTCGTTCGCGAACTTGCCTGATGCGATTGCCCAGCATCCGTCGGTCCATCTCGAGCTGGGTTTCACCCGGCCCGCCTCGAACACCAATACCGCCTCGCTGCCGCTCCAGGTGGCTCCAGGCACGCACAAGACGCGAGGACTGGTGTCTCAGCTGGGCCAGTTCAACTTGCAGTTTGCCTTCGGTGCTGCGGGCACGCTGACCGAAAATCTCAAGGATCAGCTCAGTACGGTCGAGGACCCTGACCTTCCAGAGGCGCTCAAGGTTGCGCTGCTGGATCGCGGAAATCTCATGATCGAAGAGAACCAGCTGCGCGCCCGTCGCGGCAAGAACCGCACCGATTTCTTCCGCTTTGCCGCGACCGACATACAGGCCAGGATCGGGGCGCTGCCGATGACAGACCAATCTGGCTGCCTCGACATGGCCCGCTGAAGCGGCCAGTGCACAGAGTTCATCGAGGCTGGAATCGTCGCGGCGGTCGCGGCCGACGGCCACGCCAATCAAAATGCAGTTTGATTCGCTGTTCGGGTTGTCAGCGCCATTCTGTGTGTTCAGCGGCAAAGTGTTCAGTTTCCGGTGCCTTCTTCGTCTTGCTGGAAATTCACCGCCCTGGCAGGCACGACGGTGGAGATCGCATGTTTGTAGACCATTTGAGTCACTGTGTTCTTGAGGAGCACCACGTACTGGTCGAATGCGTCGATCTGGCCCTGCAGCTTGATGCCGTTGACCAGGTAAATCGACACGGGAATGTGCTCCTTGCGCAGCAGATTCAGGAACGGGTCTTGGAGAAGTTGCCCTTTATTGCTCATGAAGGCTCCGAGGCTCTCTTATCGTCTTATAGTGGGTCGACCCACCCCATCTGGGGGTGAAGGACGTGGATGCAAGTCATCCCGCGGATGACTCTACCGAATTCGTTCCGGGTTGGCTATTCGCACCCGAGGGCGCTGAAACTCGCCTCAGCGATCTCGGGCATAGGGATTGCTGGAGGTGCGGAACTCGACCCTGAGCGGCGTGCCCTGAAGCGAAAAACGCTCGCGAAACCATCCCTCCAGGTAGCGTCGGTAGCTGTCGGCGATCCGATCGAGCGCATTGCCATGGATGATGACCACAGGCGGGTTCTGGCCGCCCTGGTGTGCATACCTCAGCTTGGGGCGGCTGGGCCCGCGACGCGGCGGCTGCTGCCGTTCGACCGCTTCGTAAAGCGCACGGGTCAGGCGCGGAGTCGACAGCTTGGCGGTGGCTGCCGCGAAGGCTTCGTCAACCGAGCGCATCAGTGAACCGACGCCCTTGCCTTCCTTCGCCGTCACGAAATGCAGGCGCGCAAACGAGAGAAACCCGAGCTTGCGGGCGAACTCGACCTTGATGCGCTCGCGCCGGTGCGCATCGGCCAGATCCCATTTGTTGATGCCAACAACGACTGCACGGCCGGCCTCAAGCACGTATCCGGCAATGTGCGCATCCTGCTCGGCGACATCCTCCGAAGCATCAATCAGCAGAATGCAGACGTTGCAGTCCTCGATCGCCTGAAGTGTCTTCACCACCGAGAATTTCTCGATGACATCGGTGACCTTGCCACGCCGGCGCACACCGGCGGTATCGATGAGGGTGTACGGCTTGCCTGCCCGCTCGAAGTCGACCGACACTGCATCGCGGGTGGTTCCGGGCTGATCGAAGGCGATCATCCGCTCCTCGCCCAGCAGGGTATTGATCAGCGTTGACTTGCCGGCATTCGGGCGGCCGACGACCGCCACCTTGACCCGGCGGGGGCCAAGCAATGCCGCCTTGTCTGGCCGTGCGGAGCCCTCGCCAGGCGCAGCGGCCTCAGCGTCAGGCATCGCGGCCTGGACGGTCGGATCCTCGAACTCGGGCTCGACTTCAATTTCATCGGGGGGAGGCGGCAGCAATTCCTCAAAGAGTTCAGTGACGCCGTCGCCATGGGCTGCAGAAATCGCATAAGGCTGACCGAGCCCAAGCGACCAGAAATCGGCGATTGCACTCTGTCGGGGCATCCCTTCGGTCTTGTTCACCACCAGAACGACACGTGCTGCAGTGCGTCGCAATTCGTTGGCGATGTCGCGATCGCGCGCCGCCATGCCGTCTCGGCCGTCGACGACGAACACGACCAGATCTGACTCAATCACCGCCTGACGCGCCTGACGCGCCATCTCGGCGGCAATGCCCTGGCGGGCGACCGGCTCGAATCCGCCGGTGTCGATCACGATGAACCGGCGATCATTGAGTCGACCCTGGCCATAGTGTCGATCTCGGGTCAGTCCGGGAATGTCGGCGACCAGCGCAGCCCGGCTGCGAGTCAGACGGTTGAACAGGGTCGACTTGCCCACGTTCGGGCGGCCGACCAGAGCAACCACGGGCGTCGAGGTAGCGGTCTGGATCACTCGGTTCGGAACGCGTGAAGCGTGCCGCCGGAAGTCTGAACAACCAGCGTCGAGCCGGCTGAGGCTGCAGGCGCAACGATCGCCTTGCCATCGGTTCGACTGATCGCAAGCAGACTGCCGTCTGCTCGGGACAGCCACAGCACATTGCCCTGAAAATCTCCGAATGCGACCGCTGAACCAGCAATCAGGGGCGCGCTGAGCCTGCGCCGCGCATAGCCTTTTTTCGTCCACAACGACGTGCCTCGCCGATCGAAGGCCTGCACCGTGTCCTCCGAGTCGGCTGCAATCAATCCCCGGTTGTCGACATCAAACCCACTGGCCGAGGAAAACTCCTTGGACCAGATCGAATTGCCATTGGTGACCTCGACACAGCCGATCCGGCCCTGATAGGTGACCGCACAGAGATCCCGGCCGATGACCAGCGGGGTTCCGACGACGTCGGCGATCCGCTCGAGTTCATTGGCTCCCTTGGGTTGGGCCAGCGGCACGTCATAGCGTGGCACCCCATTGGCCAGCGTCAAGGCGACCAGTCGGCCTCCGGGCATGCCGACGAACGCCACACCGGGCGCAATGGCAATGCCACCCGAATTACGCAGCACCAGCGGCGGGTTCTGCCGTTGGAAAGTCCAGCGCTGTTTGCCTGTTTCAACATCGAACGCGAGAACCCGGTTATCGCTGGTTCGAAGCACCACGGTGCCATCGGCCACCGCAGGCGGAGTCACCACTTCGCCACCGAGCCGGGCCGTCCATTTGCGCGCGCCGTCTTCGCCCACCGCGATCAGTTCACCGTCCCGGGATGCGACCACCGCGATGGAACCATCCGTCCCGACGCCCGAGGTCAGCGGCTTGCCGGCCGAAACCTGCCATTGCACACGGCCCGTGGCGAGATCAAGCCGGGCAATCGCGCCGTTTTCGGCGGCCGCCCAGACACTGTCATTGACCACCACAGGGACAAACCCAACCCCTGAGGCTGCGCCCAGGGCGGCAGTCCAGGCAGGCGCCACTTTCAGCGCGCCACTGGGCACGGGCAGCGGATCGGGCTGGGGCCTGGAGGTGCCAAACAGCGAACAGCCGCTGACCAGAAGACACGCGGCCAGCGCCACACCCTGCAGGGCGCGTCCGAGGCTGAACATGTCAGGCCCCTCCTATTGCGTCGAGCTTGAGCTGAACAATCGGACGCAAGGCGCTGTTGCTGTCGAGCTTCTTCAGGCTCTGCTGATACGCCGACCGGGCCTCAGCCAACTTGCCCTGAGCAGCCAGGAGATCACCCCGACGGTCTGCGAAAAGCGCTTCGAACACACCCGCATCGGTGACCGACAGGAGCTTGAGCCCCTCGTCATAGGCCTTTTCATCGAGCAGGATGCCGGCGAGTCGGACGCGGGCCAGCATCGCATGCTCAGGGTCCTTCGCCTTGTCAACCGCCCACTGCAGCGGCGCCTTGGCTGCCTTCAAGTCACCTGCATCGAAGTAGGCTTTCGCGGCCACCAGGGCACCCATCGACCCATAGACTGTGCCGGAATACTGTTCGAACAA
>CAIXXI010000152.1 GCA_903923345.1 uncultured Burkholderiales bacterium
CACAATCAGTAGTAAATTCAAAGGGTTACTGCTCACAAGGCGGTAGCCCTTTGTCTATTCTGCCTCGCCGCAGGCACGGGACATGCCGGTTGATTTGAGTCGGCTGATCTCTGCGGGGTGATGCCGAACCGTCCTGGCCGCCCGGTCGGCGGCTGATGTGCCCGGCTCAGGCCGGGCCGTTCGGGAGAAATCAACGTGAAGCGAACCCTGCTCTTGGCGAGCCTGTGCATTGCATTGCTGTCTGCATGCAGTACGGGCTATTCGCCTTCTACATCCATGCGCATGCCCCACAGCACCGAATGCGGCAGTAGTCCCAACTCGTGCCTGGATTGGCGCTGATCGCACCAGTCAACGCAGTCTGAGACTGCGTCAGGCCGCCATCCGGTGGCTTTGCACGGCAGGACGTTCGACCGATTCAAGCCATCGGCCCAACCGGTCGAACGCCTCTCTGCACATGCCTTGAGTGATCCGATCAGCGACCGCAATGCGTTCATCCGTTCGGTCAACCCGGTCAAGGCATGCAGCGATGACTTCAGGTTTCACCTTGAGGTCTGCCAGCAGGGCCGCTGCGGTGCGACGCAGATCGAGCGGCGTCCAGGCACCACCCGACAGCAACAATTCGCGGGTTGCTGCCGAGCGCCCACGAATTTGCGTACCCCGCTGGCGATCACGGATCTGCTTGCCGAGCGCTTTGGGCGACAAGGGTTCGTCGTTCATTCGCCCGGGAAAAACCCATTGGGAATCACGACGGATAACATCTTCAGGGCGCAGGTGTCGCAGTGCGAACTCGGACAGTGGCACGACATGGACTCGGCCGCTGTGGCTGTACTGAGCGGGGATCGTCCAGGTGCGTGCCTCCAGATTGACATCTGACCAACGGATACAGGCTATTTCGCCGATACGTGCGCCTGTCGAAAGCATCAGCCAGGTGGCTCGTCGAATATGGTGTGCAAGACCCGCCGAGCGCATGCGCAGCGCGAGTTCAGCAATTTCGGCGTGACTCAAGGATCGATTGCGAGCCTCCTGGGCACCGCACAGGTCAATTTTGCGCAAGCCTGCGGTCGGGTCATCGTCGATCCAGCCTTCATGCAGAGCCCATCTGAACATCTGACGCAGGTCGGCGAGCACACAACCGGCCTGACGTGCTGAACCCCGATCAATGATTTTCTGCAGCAGCAGAACAATCTGTGATTCATCGACCTGACCAAGAGGGATCGCGCCGATATTGGGCAGCACGTCCTTGCACATGCTTCGATAAACCGATTCCCCAGCGTCTTTACGACTGCGTAGCTGCGCGTGACGCCAATGAGTGAACGCGGCCTCGACGGTCAACAATGGCGGTTCGGCCGAACTGCTCATGCCCGGGACGGGGATTCTCAGTACAGACGGCGAATTGTCAGTGCGCAAGGAAAGCGCAACTGCAACGGCGGGGCGGCGAATCGAAGCGCCCTCCGCAGGGGCATTCCTGAGCCGCTCGGCCGTTTGCCGAATCGATGCAAGGGTGCTGTCGGGCCAGGTGCCGATCCGCATCGCCCTGGAGGATTGCTGATAGATGAAATCGACAACGATGCGTCTGACTGGATGGCTTTCTATTCTGACCTCCGCCTGCAGGTCTGGGCTCTCGACAAAACGACGGCCAACATCCGACTCGCACAATTGGTCCAGAACTTCAACGGAAAGCATGGAATCTCGCTCCTGACTGCAAGGACTTAGATGCGCAGATCATGCTTGGCAGGGACGCAGCTCAGGCCTGTGGTCGGCCGGACAGACGATCTGCACCGCCAGACGGCGGCTGGTCAGGATGCAGTCGCGTGCTTAGGAGACAAGGAAGCGGGCAGGCGCCTGATGGGCCGAGCCCGAGCGCTGATCAGCGGATCGGGTCAGCGTATTCCGTCGACCGTCGGGGCTGCCGAGGCTTCCCGACTGAAGGCTTGAGCGTTCTCACAGTCGGGAAAACGTTGGAACATCGATGCAATCGGGAGGGCTTTACCGAACAGATCACCCTGCATGTACACCACGCCCATCTCGCGCAGGCGAGTGTGCACACTCTCGTTGTGAACGTGCTCTGCAACCGTTCTGAGGTTCAGGCGCCTGGCCACTCGAACGGTTGCATTGACGATTTCTTCGTCAATGGGGCTGGTGGTCAGGTTTCTGATGAATGATCCATCGATCTTGAGGTAATCGAGTGGGAAGCGCTTCAGGTATTCAAAGGTGGCAAGTCCAGTTCCGAAATCGTCGAGTGCGATCCCGAACCCCTGGCCTTTCAGATCATCGACCAGGCGAGAGGCAGCCGATGGATTGCGAATGGCTTCGCTCTCCGTAATTTCGAACACAATTTTGTCCGCTGGGATGCCGCACAGTGCACGCTGCTGCCTGATGTAATCGGCGATGCTGCCGTCGCTCATCGTCGCGCCTGAGAGATTGATCGAGCACTTGTGTGTGCGTGCAAGCGAGTTCGGGTTGTTCGCAAGCCATTCGAAGCTTCGCTGAATGACCGCCCGATCCAGAGTGACCGACATCTGAGATTGCACGGCGAGAGACAGGAATTCCGGTGGCTGAATCAGCCCGCCATCTCGGTCTCGCAGACGCGTGAGAATCTCGTACGACACCGAGCCTTCCGGCGCATCCGGATCCACGACGGGCTGAGCGTAGAGTTCAAGGCGGGTTTCCCGAATGGCTTCCCTAAGGTGCTCCACTTTGCTTTGAAGTGCTCTGCGCGAATCGATCATCGACTGCGAAAGAGGCTCGACGAACAGCTGTGGGTCTCGCACACTGGCTGCAATCGCCTGGGCGTCAGCCAGTGAAGACAGACAGTCTTCGCTGTTGACCAAGGCATGGCGATCGATCTGAAGCCCTCCGACACACACCTGCAGGCGCAGGCTGCCGTGCTCCACTGCGAAGAGTTGCCCGGCCAGTTGAGCGTAGACATCTCGCGCAACATTTCGAACCTGCGCCACCGTGTCGCACTCGATGAGCAAGGCATAACGTCCGACCGACAGCCTTGCAGCAAATTGAACACCTTGTTGACGCAGCAGCAGGGCAGCGGCTGATTGCTCCAACTGCATCGCTGAAATCGGTCCGCACAGGTCGCTGACAGCGTCAAAGTTAGTCAGATTGACACCGATCAAGCCGAGGTTGGGGCGGTCAGGCGCAGCGAGTCGGTCAGCGAATTCTGCGAGCATGCCGCGGTCGTTGAGCAGACCGGTTGTCATGTCCTGACGCGCCTGGTTCGCGACACGTGCCAAGGCCAGGCGACGGTCAGATGCCACTGCCTGAAGCACATGGGCGATGGCCACCGCACTGAAGATCAGAACCGTCGACTCAATAGCCTGGTCTGGATGCCCGTCATGATGAACATCCTGATAGGCGCGCGCCCCCAGAAGCGGCAGTGCAGTCAGCACCAGCGTGACTGCGTGCACGCGCTCCTCATCACGCAGTGCTGACCATAAAACGATCGGGAAGTACAGAAAGAGAATCAGGTGGGCTAGCTTGGGTTGGCCCAGCGCAGACAGGCCCAATTGCGCTAACGCGAGAACCAATGACAGCAGGACTGCGGGAATATCAATTCCGAGGCTGCTGACTGCCTGCGAGGAAGGGCCCGGCGTGTCGAAAGCCGCGAGAACAGCGGGTGCGAGCAGCACGGTACCCAGTCCCCAGGCAAGCCATACGCTCGGAATCGTGTTGCTGTTCCAGCCACGAAAACCACTTGAACCTGCAATCAGCAGCGCGGCGATGGATGCCCCGATGAGCAGCGCGACCAGCATGAAACGAACCGTTGATTGCAGACGGTATTCGGCTGGATTCCAGGCGTTCAGTCGTTTGAGAAGCCAGATGGACACCGCCGCACTCGCAGCAGTCGCAACCGTAGATGAAACAATCAGCGCAATGTCTGCACCCACAAGAACGCCAGCAGCCATGACGCCCAAGGCAGCAGGAATGGTGCAGGGAATCCCGTGGCGCCAGCCGTATGCGAATGCAACGCCTGCCGCCGGCCACAGGAGCATCCCGTTTTCAGAGCCACTGGAAAGAAAGCGAGCGAACAGGCAAGCCGCCAGCGCTAAGCCGAAAGCAGTCAGAAGGGGCTGGTAGCCCGGCAATTGATTAGGTGCTTCGGCAGGGCGATTGAACACGCTGGCAGACCGCGTCGAGATCGCCGAAGTGTAGCTCAGCCAGTCATGGCCGACGAGAGGTCAAGCGATCAGCGGTCCAAGCGGATCACCGACCGGCAAATCAAGGTGACGCAAACCGGGCTCATCCCGCAACGAGGATGCGCCCGGCTCGATCCATCAGGCAGCCATCAGCTCCCTCAGCACGAAGGGCAATATGCCCCCGTGGCGGAAGTAGTCCACCTCAATCGGCGTATCAATGCGAGACAGCAAGGTGACGGTGCGGGTCTGACCGCTTGTTGAGCGGATCGTCATGACGATGTCCTGCTGCGGCTTCATCTCCGCGGGGAAGGCGATATCGAAGCTCTCGTCACCGCGGATTCCAATGGATTCCCAGGAGTCCTTGCCTTTGAACTGCAAGGGCAACACGCCCATGCCGACCAGGTTCGAGCGATGGATTCGCTCGAAGCTGCGTGCAACAACAGCCCGAACGCCCAGCAATTGCGTCCCTTTAGCAGCCCAGTCACGAGAGGAACCCGTGCCGTATTCCTCGCCGCCGAAGATCACGGTTGGAACGCTGTCAGCGATGTATTTCATCGCGGCGTCGTAGATCGCCATCTTCTGGCCGCTGGGCTGATGAATCGTCAGGCCGCCTTCCTCGCGCGAGCCGTCCGCTTGAGCGGGGAGCATCAGGTTCTTGATCCGCACGTTGGCAAATGTGCCCCGCATCATCACTTCATGATTGCCACGGCGCGCGCCGTAGGAATTGAAGTCGGCTTTCAGGACGCCGTTCTCGATCAGGTATTTGCCTGCCGGTGAGGCTGCCTGGATGGAGCCAGCCGGGGAAATATGGTCGGTGGTGATCGAATCGCCGAACAAGCCGAGTGCGCGGGCGCCTTGAATCGCAGCGGTCGCCTTAGGAGTCATCGCAAAGTCAGCGAAGAAGGGCGGGTTGGCAATGTAGGTCGATTTCGGCCAGTCGTAGATCTGACCCTCAACCGCCGGCACGGCATTCCAGAGCGGGTGGTCTTTGGTCATGTCGCTGTACAGACGCCGGAAGGTGCGTGCACTCATCGCGTAATGCATGAGCTTTTGCACTTCTTCGGATGTGGGCCAGATGTCGCCGATGAACACATCCTTGCCGTTCTTGTCTTTGCCCAGAGGCTCGGTCATCAGATCGACATTCACGTTCCCGGCGATCGCATAGGCAACCACCAATGGGGGTGAGGCGAGGAAGTTGGCACGCAGGTTCGGGTGAATGCGTGCTTCAAAGTTCCGATTGCCGGAGAGCACCGCCGCGCAGACCATGTCATTGGACGTGATCGCTTCGTTGATATCCGCCGTGAGGTCGCCTGCATTGCCGATGCAGGTTGTGCAGCCGTAAGCCGCCACGGAAAAGCCCAGCTTGGCCAGATGTGGCAACAGTCCGGCTTTTTCCAGATATTCGGTCACCACCCGCGATCCGGGGGCCAGTGACGTCTTGATGTGCGGGGCAACCTTGAGTCCCCGTGCAACCGCTTTTTTCGCAAGCAGGCCAGCTGCCAGCAACACGCCAGGGTTGGAGGTATTCGTGCACGATGTGATCGCAGCGATCAGAACATCACCGTTGTGCAGTGAGGTGCCGGTGGAGCTGGTGTAGGTCCGGTCAAGGTCAGCCGCAGCCTTGTTGAATCCGTTGGCTGCGGTCGGTTTGGAGAACAGATCGGCGAAGGTGGATTTGACGTGGCCGATTTCGATGCGGTCCTGAGGGCGTTTGGGGCCGGCAAGGGACGGCGCGACGCTCGAGAGGTCGAGTTCGACAACCTGCGAATAGTCGATCGACCCGTCTGCCGGAACACCGTAGAGGCCTTGTGCTTTGAAGTAGGCGGCGAAGGCGGACACCTCGTCTTTGGTTCGACCGGAACCTTCAAAGTACTCGATGGTCTTGTCGTCGACCGGGAAGAATCCCATGGTGGCACCGTACTCGGGCGCCATATTGGCAATGGTCGCGCGATCGGGCAGCGCCAGGCTCTTTGTGCCTTCGCCAAAGAATTCGACAAACTTGCCGACAACCTTCTCCTTGCGCAGCATCTCGGTGATGCGCAACACCAGGTCGGTCGCCGTGACACCTTCGCGCAGACGGCCTTTCAGGTGAACACCGACGACATCAGGCGTCAGGAAATAGACCGGCTGGCCGAGCATGCCAGCTTCTGCCTCGATACCACCCACGCCCCAGCCGACGACGCCGATGCCGTTGATCATCGTGGTGTGGCTGTCAGTGCCAACCAGCGTGTCGGGATAGTAGACGTCCTTGCGGGCAACCGTTTTGTGGTGCACGCCGCGGGCCAGATACTCGAGATTGACCTGGTGCACGATGCCGATACCGGGCGGGACGACCTTAAAGGTATCGAAGGCCTGCATGCCCCACTTCATGAATTGGTAGCGCTCCTTGTTGCGCTGGAACTCCAGTTTCATGTTCAGGTCGAGCGCATCGGGGGTGCCGAAGTGATCGATCATCACGGAGTGGTCGACCACCAGATCAACCGGCACGAGTGGCTCGATGCGCTTGGGATTGCGGCCCATCTTTTCGGCGACATTGCGCATCGAGGCCAGATCGGCCAGCAGCGGCACGCCGGTGAAGTCCTGCAAGACGACGCGAGCAACGATAAAGGGGATCTCGTCAGTGCGAACAGCATTGGGCTGCCAGTTGGCCAGCTGCTGCACATGCTGTTCGGTCACCTTCTTGCCATCGACATTTCGAAGCACCGATTCGAGCACGATCCGGATCGAGACCGGCAGCCGTTTCACATTGGGGAAGGTTTTCGCCAGCGCGGGCAGCGAATACAGCCGTCCAGTCTTGCCGGTCAGGGGTTTGAAGTCTTTGAGGGTATTGAAAGCGTTGTGTGCCATGTTCTGCCTAAGTGGGTGATCAGATCATGCGAAATCGCCAGCCGATCAGCTGCAGGATCGGGTCTGGCGAAGGTTTCAGGCCATTGGTGTTTCGAGGGTTACTGCTTCGGCGCACCGCCCATCAGGGATCCGCTATTAGCCGCATTGGCCGCATCGTCCTTGAACGCCTGAACCTGCTCGGCGCTCTTGCAGGAATCGACAATGCGCTGCCCGGTCTGAGTGTTCAGCAGCATCGACTTGTGCGGAATCTGCACGAGCAGGGTGGCTTTCTTGGTGTCTTCGAGTCGAACTGCACCGGTTTCCGATGCGACTGGCTTCATCACCCAGATGTTCTTCAGATAGCGAACATCGACATAGCCCGGAGATTCCTTGTCGCGCTCGACGAAGATTTCGAACTTGTCGTCACAGACGTATTTTCCGTAGTAAACGAGTTCGGCCGCAGCTTTTTGCGCGTCGTCGGCATCGGGCAGCGACTGGCGTTGCGCGGCGGTCGAGGGCGCGGGAAGCTTCTTCTGGGCAACGGCTCGATTGACGGCCGCCTGACGTTGCGCTGCGGTTTGAGGCGCTGGTTTGGCTGCAGGTTTTGCAGGTGTTTGCGCGACTGCGCCGACACTCGGGACACACAAGGCCGTGGCCAGTGCGACCGTGCGAAGCCCCTTGATCAACCCGAAG
>CAIXXI010000153.1 GCA_903923345.1 uncultured Burkholderiales bacterium
CGATCCCCGGCGCACAGGTGACCATCATGAAAGACCTTGGTCACTTTCCGATGAGCGAGAACCCTCGCCAGTTTCGTGAGTACCTGCTGCCAGTACTTGACGCGATCCGGAATCAACCCGGCCACTGAACGACAGAACCATTGAACGACTGAACCATGAGCGCACTTCCCGCTGCATCTGCCACCCATCGCGACGAACCCAGCCGCGCCGACCTCGCCTGCCTTGAGCACTGGCTTGCCCGCTTCAACGCCGCGCTGCAATCGGCCGATGCCGGGCAGCTCGAAGGCCTGTTCGAGCCCGACAGCCACTGGCGCGACCTGCTCGGGCTGACCTGGCAGATCGAAACGATTTCAAGCGCATCACACATCGGTGAGCGGCTCGCCCAATCCGCCGTCTCATTGCGTCCGAACGGTGTGTCGATCGATCCTGACCGCTGCCCGCCGCGCTTCGGTGTCCGAGCCACGGAGCCGGTCTTCGAGGCCTTTTTGCGATTTCAGACCGAGGTGGGTCAATGCGCAGGCCTCGTGCGGTTTCGTCGCGACCGCCTGAACCCCGAAGGCAGCAGAGCCTGGTCGCTGCTGACTTCGCTCGAGAGCCTTCAAGGGCATGAGGAGGAAACCCTTCAGGCCCGACATGAGCCCTCACCCTTCGATCGCAATTCGGATGGTCCGAACTGGCAGGAGGCCCGCGAGCTCGATGCAGCCTACACAGACCGCAACCCGACGGTCCTCATCGTGGGTGGCGGCCATGCTGGCCTGACGCTGGCCGCGCGGCTCAAGCGGCTCGGCGTCGATGCACTGGTCATCGATTCGCGACAGCGCGTGGGCGACAACTGGCGCCTGCGATACCACAACCTGAAGCTGCACAACCAGAAGTACAGCAATCACCTGCCCTACCTGCCCTTTCCGAAGACCTGGCCCAAGTACGTCTCCAAGGACCAGATCGCCAACTGGCTGGAGATCTACGTCGAGGCGATGGAGATCAACTTCTGGACGGCCACCACCCTGGAAGGCGCAGACTACGACGCCACCACACACACCTGGCGCGCGCGCCTGCGTGATGCACACGGCGGCGAGCGGGTGCTGTCACCGCGCCACCTGGTGATGGCCACCAGCGTGAGCGGTACGCCCAACCTGCCGCATATCCCGACCCTTGATGCCTTCAAGGGCACGGTGTCGCACTCCAGCCGATTTGCCGGGGGCGCCGCCTGGCGCGGGCGGCGGGCGCTGGTCCTGGGCACTGGCACCAGCGCGCATGACATCGCACAGGACCTGCACAGCCACGGCGTTCAGGTGACCATGGTCCAGCGCAGCCCCACGCTGGTCGTCAATGTCGAGCCGAGCGCGCAACTCTATGACGGCGTGTACCTGGGTGAGGGCCCGTCACTGGAAGACCGCGACTTCATCAACGCCTCGATGACACTCGATCTGGTCAAGGTGCATCACAAGGCCCTGACCGATCAGGTCCGGGAACTGGACAAGCCCATGCTCGATGGTCTTGAGAAGGCCGGATTCAGACTGGATTTCGGCGAAGGCGGCACCGGCTGGCCGCTGAAATATCGCCAGCGCGGCGGCGGCTACTACTTCAATGTCGGCTGCTCCGAGCTGATCATCGATGGCAAAGTCGGGCTGATTCAATCCGACGCCATCGATCACTTCACCGCAGCCGGAATCGCGCTGAAAGACGGTGGCGAGCACACCGCCGACCTGGTCGTCCTGGCCACCGGCTACAAGGGCATGGAGCATGTGGTCGGGTCGATGTTCGGCGACGCCGTGGCGCAGCGTGTGGGTCCGATCTGGGGCTTTGATCCAGCCACCCAGGAGCTTCGCAACATGTGGACCCGCACCGGTCAGCCGGGCCTGTGGTTCACCGCAGGCGCGTTCTCCCAGTGCCGGATCTATTCCAAATACCTGGCGCTGCAGATCAAGGCTGTCGAGCTCGGCCTCATCGAGCCGAGCCAGTAAGAGGCAGGTTCTGCGGCCGGACCCGATACCAGGCCACATACAGCGCTGGCACGAACAGCACGGTCATGACGGTTGCCACGATCAGTCCGCCCATGATCGAGAAGGCCATCGGCCCCCAGAGCACATCTCGCGACAGCGGCACCATCGCGAAGATCGCTGCGGCTGCGGTCAGGAGGATCGGTCTGAAGCGGTGGACTGCTGACTCCCTGACGGCCTCCCACACGGCCATCCCGGCGGCCTCGTACTGGCGGATCTGGTCGACCAGAATGACGGTGTTGCGCATGATCATGCCGCCCAACGCAATGGTCCCGAGCATCGCCACGAATCCAAAGGGTCGACCTGACGCCAGCAGCGCGCCGGCGACGCCGACAATGCCCAGAGGCGCGGTCAGCAGCACCATGGCCACCAGAGAGAAGCGCTGCAACTGGATCATCAGCAGCGCCAGCACAATGCCAAGCATCATCGGCATGCCCGCCCCGATCGAGGCCTGGGCCTTGACGTTCTCCTCAAACGGTCCGCCAGCCTCGACGCGATAACCCGGTGGCAGTTCCTTGCGAATCGTGGCCAGCTTCGGCTCGATCGACATCATGACGTCCGGCGCCTGCACGCCATCGATGATGTCGGCACGGATCGTCAGGTTGGGCTCGCGGCTTCGCCGCCAGATGATCGGCTCCTCCATCACCTCACGGATCGTGGCGATCTGCGACAGCGGCACCGAACGGCCGTTGGCGGTCTGGATCTGCAATCCCGGCAAAGAGGCGAGGCTCGCGCGCTCGGCGGGCGGCGCGCGCATCACCACTTCGATCAGCTTGTCGCGTTCGCGAAAGCTGCCGATCACCGAACCCGACACCGCGCCGCCAATCGCCCGATTGATCTGAGCACTCGACAAGCCGATCAGGCGGGCCTTGTCCTGATCGATTTCGATGCGAAGCGCGGGTGACTGATCACCCCAGTCGGCATGCGCATCCAGCGCAGTGGGCTCATCACGAATGACTGCAGCCACTTTCTCGCCGATCGCCTTGAGCTGGCGCGGATCGGGGCCCAGGACGCGAAACTGCACCGGGTAGGCCACCGGCGGGCCCAGAGGCGTTCTGAACGCCCGTGCACGGATACCCGGGAACGCATCGTCGAGCGCCTCGCGAAGCCGCGGCAGCGCCCGATCACGGGCCTCCACATCGCGGGTCAGCACCACGAACTGCACGAAATTGCTGCGGAACAGCTGCTGATCGAGGGACAGGTAGTAGCGCGGCGATCCATTGCCGACATGGCCCACAAAGGTGGCGATGTCCGGGTCGGCGGCGAGCACCGCCTCGAAACGTCGCGCCTGGGTTTCTGTAGCCCGAAACGATGACCCTTCGGGCAGCCACATCTCGACCAGGATTTCCGCGCGGTTGGAGGACGGGAAAAATTGCTTTTCAGTGGCCTTCATGCCGAATACACCCAGCACGAACAAGCCAGCGGTGGCTGCGATCGTCAGCCAGCGATATCGCATGCAGGCATCGATCAGGCTGCGCAAGCGGCGATAGAAGCGGCTGTCGAACACTTCGCCATGCCCACCCACCGATTGACCGCGCAGCAGGTAATAGCCGATGTAGGGCGTGGCCAGGATCGCAGCCAGCCAGGACAACAGCAAGGCGATCGTGACCACCGCAAAGATTGCAAACGTGTATTCACCGGTGGTCGAGCGCGCGGTGGCGATCGGCAGAAATCCGGCCGCAGTGATCAATGTGCCCGTGAGCATCGGAAACGCAGTGCTGGTGAAGGCATAGGTTGCGGCCCTGAAGGTGTCCACACCCTCCTGCACCTTGCGGGCCATCATTTCGACCACGATCATCGCGTCGTCCACCAGCAGGCCCAGCGCGATCACCAGCGCGCCGGTCGAGATCCGGTGCAGATCGATCCCCGCCCAGGACATCGCCAGGAAGGTGGCGGCCAGCACCAGTGGAATCGTCAGCGCCACCACGCTTCCGGCACGCAGACCCAGGCTCAGAAAGGACACCGCCAGCACAATGGCGACGGCCTCGAGCAGCGAGCGCAGGAACAGGCCGACCGCATCCCTGACCAGACGCGGCTGGTCCGAGACTTTTGCGAATTCGATGCCAATCGGCATGTCGGATTTCAGGCGCGCCATCGCAGCGTCCAGGTTGTCGCCCAGTTTCAGGACATCCCCGTTGGGCAGCATCGAAATCGCCAGCCCGATGGCCGCCTTGCCGTCGTAACGCATGGAATACGTGGGAGGGTCCACATAGCCACGATAGACCCGCGCCACATCGCCAAGCCGAAGGGTTCTTCCTGCGATGTTCAACCGCATCTCTCGGACTTCGTGGACCGTGTCGAACTGCCCGGAGACCCGCAACGGCACCTGCATCGAAGCGCCCTGAACGACGCCCGCCGGTGAAACCACGTTTTGTGCGGCCAGTTGTTCAGCGATGCGTTGCGGATCGATGCCCAGATTGGCCAGCGCCTGCGGCGAGATTTCGATCCAGACCTTCTCGTCTTGCACGCCGACCAGTTCCACCTTGGCTACATCGGGCAATCGCAGCAGGTCCTGGCGCACCGCCTCGACCGCATCACGCAGTTCACCCATCGTGAAGCCGTCGCCGGTAAAGGCATAGATGGTGCCGAAAACATCACCGAACTCGTCGTTGAAGAACGGCCCCAGCACCTCGGGCGGCATCTGCGCACGAATGTCGCCGACCTTCTTTCGGATCTGATACCAGATCTGCGGCACCTCCTTGCGAGGCGCCGTGTCGAGCAGTTCGATCACGATCAGCGACTCGCCGGGTTTGGAGTAGCTGCGGGTGAACTTGAGATAGGGCACCTCCTGCAGCTTCTTCTCAAGGCGGTCGGTCACCTGAGCGTCGACCTGCTCGGTCGTGGCGCCCGGCCACAGGGTGCGCACCACCATCGCGCGGAAAGTGAAGTCAGGATCTTCACGCTGGCCGAGCTTGGTGAATGCCAGGGCACCGGCGATTGCGACCAGTACCAGGAAAAACAGCGTGAGCTGAGGCCGCTTCAGTGCCTGAGCGGACAAATTCAAGCCACTGCTCATCGGACGGCCTGCGCCGGATCCGGCAGGCGGACTTTCTGTCCGGCCACCAGCAGATTGGCCCCGGCGATGACGATGAGGTCGCCCGCCACGACACCTTCGGTGATGCGCACCGTGTCGTCGAGCAGACCCGCGGTTTTGACGGCAACCGGTTGCACGGTGCTGGTGGCCCGATCCACTTTCCAGACGCGAGGCTGTCCGTCGCGCGACTGCAATGCAGACAAAGGCAGCACGAACGCTGTTCCTGGCGCCTGCATGGCTTGTGCGCTCGCGGTCATGCCCAGTGCCACGCCGTCGAGCGGTCCCGACAGCGTCATTCGGGCCGGAAATGTGCGCGAGGCCGGATCGGCAATCGGGGCGATCTCGCGAAATCGTCCGGTCAGTTCACGCGAACCCAGTGCCGGCAGCGTGACCCGCCACTGCCCAATTGCGCGCGCACGGGCCAGATCCGCCTCAGGGATGTTGATCGCAATCTCGCGCTCACCGGTCTGTGCAATCCGCAGCACGGTTTGCCCGGCGCTGACCACCTGACCGACCTCAGCTTCCACCGCGGTCACCACGCCGGCCACATCGGCCTTGAGCAGCTGGAAGTCCATCGCATTGCGCGCCTGACGCAGCTGCGCCTCTGCGGCGGCCAGTCGCGACTGCGCGCCATCGAGAATGGATTGCTGGCGATCGAGCGCCGACTGGCTCACGAAGTTCTGCGCCTTGAGCCCACGCAGACGTTCGAGCTCGACCGAGGCCAGGTTGCGCTCGATGCGTACGGCGTCGAGCTGCGCCTGCTGGGCCTGAACCGCCGGCATCAGATCGGTGGGGTCAAGGCGGGCCAGCGCCTGCCCAGGTGCCACCACATCGCCGACCGACACCGAGCGGGCCATCAGCTTGCCTCCAACCCGAAACCCAAGCCTCGATTCGATTCTGGGCCGAACCTCGCCCGGCAAGGTCAGTGGCACCGAGACTGACTGCGGTGCAGCCACCATGGTACGCACCGGTCGCGGGCTCTCTACGGGCTGCGTGGCATCGGGTTTTCCGCAGGCGCTGACCATCAGGGCCGCGCAAACAAACAGGGCAGGCTGCG
>CAIXXI010000154.1 GCA_903923345.1 uncultured Burkholderiales bacterium
ACGGGCACGTTTTTCATGCTCGTGCTGGCGCTTGGCTGTGTGGCCGGCGGGATCGCTGCAGCGATGGCCGCCCCGCTGTGGCTGCAGTGCGTCGTTGCGGCGCTGGTCAGCCTGGCGGGCACCGCCTGGGCCAGGCGCAACCGCGCCCGTCAGGCGCCGTCTGCGCCGGCCACGCGCAACCCTGACGTCCTGGCAGATATCGGTGAGCGGGTTCATGTCGAGGCCTGGGGCGCTGATCGCCGGGCTCGCGTGCAGTTTCGCGGAACCCAATGGGATGCGGCACTGGCCAGCGGGGAAGTCGCAGAGGCCGGCGAGTTCACCATCACCGAACTGTCAGGTAATTGCCTGATTCTTGCCCGCAAACGCTGAAATCACAGGACCTCTCCATGTTCGGAACCAGCCTCGTTGCCGTCATCGCCCTGCTGCTGGCCGTGACCTTCATCATCCAGTGCCTCAAGGTGGTCCCCCAGCAGCATGCCTGGATCGTCGAGCGCCTGGGCAAGTATCACCGCACCCTGACACCGGGACTGTCGTTCATCCTGCCGTTTATCGATCGCGTGGCGTACAAGCACCTGCTCAAGGAGATCCCGATGGATGTCCCGAGCCAGGTCTGTATCACCAAGGACAACACCCAGCTGACCGTCGATGGCGTGCTCTATTTTCAGGTGACCGATCCGACCCGGGCGAGCTACGGTTCATCGAATTTTATTGTGGCGATCACTCAGCTGGCGCAGACCACCCTGCGGTCGGTGATCGGCAAGCTCGAACTCGATCGCACCTTCGAAGAGCGCGAGTTCATCAACAGCAGCGTGGTCTCGGCGCTCGACGAGGCCGCGATGAGCTGGGGGGTCAAGGTCCTGCGATACGAGATCAAGGACCTCACCCCGCCCAATGAAATCCTGAGATCGATGCAGGCCCAAATCACCGCCGAGCGCGAAAAGCGGGCGCTGATTGCCGCCTCAGAGGGTCGCAAGCAGGAACAGATCAACATCGCCACAGGCGAGCGCGAAGCCGCGATTCAGCGCTCCGAGGGCGAAAAACAGGCCGAAATCAACAAGGCCGAGGGACAGGCCGCCGCCATCACCGCGGTGGCCGCAGCCACCGCCACCGCCCTGGAGCGCATTGCATTGGCGGTCGAGCGCCCGGGCGGCATGAGTGCGGTCAATCTCAAAGTGGCGGAACAGTATGTTCAGGCATTCGGTGAGATCGCCAAGCAGGGCAACACCATCGTGGTGCCCGCGAATCTGTCTGACCTGCCGTCGATGATTTCAACCGCCATGGCGGTGATCAAACCCAAAGCCTGAACGCGACGCCGGCTCAGCCGGTCACGCGTGTGCCAGTCTTGACCAGGCGCTGTTTTTCACGCTGCCACTCGCGTTCGCGCTCGGTGGCTCGCTTGTCGAATTGCTTCTTGCCCTTGGCCAGACCGACCTCCAGCTTGATCCGACCCGCCTTGTAATGCAGATCGAGCGGCACCAGGGTGTAGCCGGCGCGCTCGACCTTGCCGATCAGCTTTGAAATTTCGGCCGCATGCATCAGCAGCTTGCGGGTTCGGGTCGGGTCGGGTTGGATGTGGGTCGACGCAGTTGTAAGCGGGGTGATGTGCGCGCCCAGCAGGTGCAAGGTGTCACCCCGGATGATCACGTAGGATTCCTTGAGGTGAGCACGCCCGGCACGAATGGCCTTGACTTCCCAGCCCTCGAGCACAAGCCCGGCCTCATAGCGATCTTCGATGAAGAAGTCGTGGAAGGCCTTGCGGTTGTCAACAATGCTCATGCGCTGCCGCCTTGAGGGCGACCCAGTAGAATCGGTCGAGTTTAACAGCCGCAGTCGGCCGCCGCAGTCAGTCGATTGCCCTCCCTGGATACGCCTTCAATGCCTTCGGTCAATAAGTCGGTGCTGGTTCCCTATGCAGCATCCCGGATGTTCGGTCTGGTTGAACGGGTCGAGGATTACCCCTTGTTCTTGCCCTGGTGCGGGGGGACACAGGTCCATGAGCGGGATGCCCACCGGATGGTGGCCACACTGCGGATCGATTACCTGGGTCTGAAACAGTCGTTCACCACTGAGAACCTGCATGAGCCTGACCGCAGCATCCGCATGAACCTGCGCGATGGCCCGTTCTCGCGTCTGGAAGGCGGGTGGCAGTTCATGCCGCTTCGAGAAGACGCCTGCAAGGTGGTTTTTGCGCTGGAATACGCGTTTTCCGGCACCTTGCTGTCGAGGGCCTTGTCGCCGGTGTTCGATCAGATCGCAAGCAGCTTCGTCGATGCCTTCGTGCGTCGCGCTGAGGCGGTCTATGGCTGAGGGCGAGCCCGCAGGCCAGATCGAGATCGAAATCGTCTGGATTGCCCCGGATGGCGTGCATCGCCGAGCCATTCAGCTGCAAAGCGATGCGACTGTCCTGGATGCATTGCGCAGCAGTGGCGTTCTCGGGCAGCTCGGTCTGCGTGCAGGCAGCGAATCCGAACTGGAGGCCACCGCAGCAACGCGCCTGTCCGCGCAGCCCTGGGTGCTTGCGGTCCACGGCCAGCGCGTGGGTCTGAACGAGCCCTTGCATGACCATGACCGCATTGAATTGCTGCCACC
>CAIXXI010000155.1 GCA_903923345.1 uncultured Burkholderiales bacterium
GATTCGGCGACGTGATCAAGTCCGGCAACATCAAGGTCGATTGAATCGGTGCAGGCTGAATCAGGCCTGCTTTCGAGCGCGAATCTGCGGATACCGCCCGTCGATCAATTCAAATGCATCCAGTACCGCCCGGGCCGCCTCACGGCGGCTCACCTTGCCCTGGGCATTGCGTGGCAGCGCAGCTAGGCTGACCCACAGCCGAGGATGCTTGTGACGCGACAGGCCCTGCACGCGTGCGGTGGCCTCGTCGATCCAGCCTTCACGCGCACCTTCAGCCACGGCCACGATCACCTCGCCCCAATGGTCCGATGCGATCGAGGTGATGCAGACCCCGTCAGCATTCAACAACGCGCCCAGCATTGACTCGATTTCATCCGGATTGACCCGATAGCCGCCGGTCTTGATGACATCGGCAATCCGGCCGGTGAGCATCAGTCGCCCCCGGGCATCGATGAAGCCCAGATCGCCGCTGGCATGCCAGCCCTCGGGCTCATGCGCAGTAAAGCCGTGCTCGGGCAGGATCAAGCCCTTGGACATCTGCGGCGCGCGCAGCCAGATCTCATCGGGCTCACCCACAGCACCGGCTGGCGGGCCGATGTGCAGCTCGACGCCCGGCGCAGGCCAGCCCACACAGGCACCGGCTGCGCGATCGGTCTCATCAAACCACTCCTCGGTTTCATCCGGGGCCAGCATGGTGATCGGGTTGATGCACTCCGACTTGCCATAGGTCACTCGCACCACCGGCCCGAACATCGCCTGCGCACGTCGGTACAGCGACTCGGCCAGCGGCTGAGTGCCGGTGAAGATGCAGCAAACGCCGCCAAAGCGTCGGCCTTCGAATCCGGCGGTGATCCGGGCCAGCACGGTCGGCGGCGCAAAGACTGCACTCAGCGTTGCACTTTCGAATTCAGCGCCCAGTGCCGGCAGGTCAATGCCCGCATGCAGCAGCACCTCGCCACCGTGATCGAGCCAGCCAAAGGCCAGCAGCGAGGCGCCATGCACAAAGGGCGTCATCAGCAGCAGGCGATCACCTGCCTGCGGCATGATCGGCCACGCGGCCTGCTGCATCTGCTCGCCTATCCTGCGCGCCGCATGCGTGTAGACCACGCCTTTGGGTTTTCCGGTCGTGCCCGAGGTGAAGAGGATGCGGCCATCGAGTGACCCATCGACCGGCGGCAATGGCGAACCCACGGGGGCATGGTCGCAGTTGGCATCGGGCAATGGATCGATGGTCTCGAAGCCGAGGGATTGCATGGCACTCGCTCGCACCGGCAGCGTCACCACCTTGCGAAAGCCCGCCAGCCGGGCACACCATGCCACCTCGTCGTCGGTCAGGCCCCAGCCCAGCGGCGTCTCGGCAACGCCGGCCATCTTCAATGCATAAGCGACCCAGACCGCTTCGATGCGGTTGGGCATCAGGCTGGCAACCGGCTCACCTGGCGTCACACCCCGTGCCAGCAGATGCGCCGCCAGCGCCTGCGCACGCCGATGCAACTGGGCGTAGGACATCGACGCACCCTCGCCATCCGAGACCGCAACCCGATCGCGGTATCGATCAGCCAGCGTGGCCAGGTGGGCGGACCAGGCAATCTTCATGTCGCCCTGGCGCGTGTGCGGATCAACCGCCCTTTTTCTGGCCGATGCGGCTTTCCGTGCCGGCCATCAGGTTCGCGATGTTGCGCCGATGGCGCCACAGCAGCAGTGCACTCATGACGACCAGGGCGATGAACACGCCGTCTGCGCGCGCCATCAGCAAGTAGTAGAGCGGTGCAAAGACCGCTGCCGCGATCGCGGCCAGCGAGGAATACTTGAGGAAGAACGCCACTGCGATCCAGGTGGCCAGTGTGGCCAGCCCCAGCCAGGGCGACAGCGCCAGCAGCACGCCGGCTGCCGTGGCTACGCCCTTGCCGCCCTGAAACCGATGAAAGACTGGAAACAGGTGGCCGATGAACGCAGCCAGTCCGACCCCGGCCAGCAGGGTGTCGGAAAAACCGAATCGATCGGCGAGTGCCCGCGCAATCAGAACGGCGACTGCGCCCTTGGCGGCATCGCCAATCAGCGTCAGGACCGCTGCCTTGCGGTTGCCGGTTCTGAGCACATTGGTCGCACCGGGATTGCCCGAGCCATAGCTGCGCGGGTCGTCCAGGCCCATGGCCTTGCTGACCAGCACGGCGAATGAAATCGAGCCCAGCAGATAGGCCAGGAGCAGAGCAAGCACTTCAGGCATCGAGTTCATGTGTTCTCCAGCGCGCAATCGACCGGTACGGCCTGCAGCAGATCGATCAGCACCTGCGGCGCGAGGCCGACCAGATACCCGCGGCGTCCGCCGTTGATCCAGATGGCCGGCAGATCGAGCACGCTGCGCTCGAGATAGACCGGCAGCTTCTTTTTCGTCCCGAACGGCGAGGTGCCACCGACCAGGTATCCCGAATGGCGCTGCGCCACATCGGGCGCGCAGGGCGAGATCGACTTGCGGGCCGTCTGCCGGGCGAGATTTTTCGTCGAGACGCTGCAATCACCGTGCATCAGCACAATCAGCGGACGGGCTGCTTCGTCTTGCATCACCAGGGTCTTGATCACCGCATGTTCGTCCAGACCCAACTGACGCGCCGATTCAGCGGTGCCGCCATGATCGACATAGTCGTAGGGGTGTTCGGTGAAGGCGATGCGCGCCGCACGCAGCGCTGCGGTCGCAGGTGTCTCGGAAACATGGCGGGCAGTCATGGGGAGCGATGATAGCCGCGCTCAGGCGCCCTGCTGCTGCAGCCGCTGCGTTCGGACTGAGTCGAACAGGCGGGTCATGCCCAGCAGCGCATCAATGTTCGGCGTCTCGATGCCGATGCGGCGACCGAGCTCGCTCACCGATGCGGTCAGTGCGTCGAGTTCGATGGCGCGGCCGGCCTGCACGTCCTGCAGCATCGAGGTGCGCACCGCGCCAAGCTTGCGGGTGATCGCATGGCGGTCCTCGGGCGACATGCCGACCGACAGTCCGATGCGATCGCCAATCGCGGTGGCTTCGAGCATCGCGGCCGACACGAATCGGCGCACCATCGGTTCATCGAGGATGCGATCGAGCGTGGCGCCGGTCAGTGCCGACACCGGATTCATCGTCATGTTGCCCCACAGCTTGAGCCAGATCGCCTCCTCGATCGAGTCGGACACCTCCAGCCCGATGCCAGGCACCGACAGCGCCTGCGTGACCGCTGCCAGACGCGCGGTCTGGGCGCCGCCGAGCTCACCGACAATGAAGCGATCACCGAAGGCCTGCACCACATGGCC
>CAIXXI010000156.1 GCA_903923345.1 uncultured Burkholderiales bacterium
CTCACCGATCGCCACATCGCGATTCCGGTCCAGGTGCAGCGCAACGGTCTCAGAGCCATTGCTTCAGGAAGCGGCCAGGTCGGGCGAATGGAACTGCGCTACCTGTCGGTCAATACTGACCTCAAGGAAGGCGACCTGGTCGTCACCTCCGGGCTGGACAGCGTGTACCCGCCAGGCCTGCCAGTCGGCAAGATCCTGAGCGTCGATCGCAGCGGTGCCGGCAATTTCGCCCGAATCCTGGTCGAGCCGGTTGCCAAGGTTGACAACGGTCGCGTCATGCTCGTACTGATGACCGACACCGGCGGCCTTCCGCCACCCCCACCCGCTGAAAACCCCGAGTCGCAGCGCGGCAAGCGGGCCGCCCCCCGACGCAACTGATGCCCGGAGCCCATGGTGCGAATGCCCGCTGAATACCTCCTGCTACCGGCCAACCGTGTGTTTATCTCGGTCTCGATCGGCCTGGCCCTGATGCTCAACATCATCCCCTGGGGCCGCACGATCGGGATACCGGATTTCGTCGCAATCGTGCTGGTCTTCTGGAACATTCATCAGCCTCGCATGGTCGGCATTGGCGTGGCCTTTCTGGTGGGCCTGATGATGGATGTGCATGCCTCGGCCTTGTTGGGCGAACGCGCGCTGGCCTACAGTCTGCTGTCCTATGGGGCGATTGCCTTGCATCGCAGGGTGGTCTGGTTCGGTTTTGGCGCCCAGATGCTGCACATCCTGCCGCTGTTCCTGCTGGCGCAGGCGGTCGTCGTGGCCGTGCGCATGGCGGTTGGCGGCCCCTTTCCCGGCTTGGGCTATTTTCTCCAGAGCGTCTCATCGACCTTGATGTGGCCTCTGGCAGAACTCTTGCTGCTGCTGCCTCAACGGCGCGCGGTCAACCGGGACGATAACAGGCCGATCTGACCATGCCCTTCCCAGAGAACCCAAGCGATGGTTGAAGTCGGCAATCCCGAGCGGGATATCCGCAGGCTGCGCTGGCGACTGGCCTTCGCGGCCAGTGCGGTGATCGCCCTGTTCGGGGTGATCGTTGCCCGTTTTGTCTGGCTGCAGGTCTATCAGCATGATGAATTTCATGCGCAGGCCGAAGACAACCGGATCGCGGTGGTGCCGGTCCCGCCTGCGCGCGGACTGATCTACGACCGCAACGGTGTGTTGCTGGCCGAGAATGTCTCTGCCTACACCCTCGAACTGGCACCGCGGCAGATCAAGAATATCGAGGCGACCATCGACGGGCTTGCGCAACTCATCGAGATCGGCCCACGAGAACGCCGTCGCTTCAAGCGCCTGTACGACGACACGAAAAATTCCGAATGGCTGCCGTTGAAGTCGAAGCTGACCGATGAGGAAGTCGCTCGAGTCGCGGCCAATCTGTATCGATTCGAAGGCGTCGATGTCAGAGCCCGGCTGTTTCGCAATTACCCCTTGGGTGATACCGCCTCGCATGTGATCGGGTACATCGGTCGAATCTCTCCGGAGGAAAAGCGAAAGCTCGAAGAGTCGGGTACGGCCTCGCAGTACGCGGGCAGCACCCACATGGGCAAGGTCGGCGTTGAGCTGAGCTACGAGGCGATCCTGAGGGGCGAGGCGGGGTTTGACGAGGTCGAGGTTTCAGCAGGCGGTCGAGCGGTCCGATCCCTGTCTCGCAGCCCTGCACACACCGGCAGCAACCTGATGCTGTCGATCGACGTGCGACTGCAAAAGCTCGTCGAAGACTGGTATGGCAATCGGAAAGGCGCGCTGGTGGCGATCGAACCTGCCACCGGCGATGTGCTTGCATTCGTGTCCAAGCCCACCTACGACCCGAACCTGTTCATCGACGGCATCGACCCTCAGACCTGGCAGGCCTTGAACGAAGACCCCGCCAAGCCACTGCTCAATCGGCCGCTTCGGGGAACCTATCCGCCAGGATCGACCTACAAGCCGTTCATGGCGCTCGCCGTCCTCGAAACCGGTACGCGCTCGCCGCAGACCACGATCTACGACCCGGGTTACTTCATGCTCGGCGGCCATCGCTTTCGAGATTCCAATCCGCGTGGCAACGGTGCCGTCGACCTCAAGAAGTCGATCGTCGTCTCGTCCGACACCTATTTCTACGGCGCAGCCTATGAAATGGGAGTCGACCGGATTCATGACTTCATGAAGCCGTGGGGCTTCGGTCAGCTCACCGGCATTGATCTGTCCAATGAGGTCACCGGCATCCTGCCTTCTTCCGAATGGAAGATGAAGCGCTACAAGCTCAAATGGCTGCCTGGCGAGACGCCCTCCGTGGGTATCGGGCAGGGCTACAACACCTTCACCATGCTGCAGCTTGCCCAGGCCACCGCGATCCTGGCCAACGGTGGCAAGGTGATCAAGCCGCATGTGGTCAAGCAGATCCACAACCCCTCGAAGGGCTCCCGCACACCGACAGTCGTCGGGGAGAGCTACACCATCCCGCTCAAGCCGCAGTACCTCGCCCTGGTCAAGCAAGGCATGGTCGAGGTCAATCGCGTCGGTACCGGCCGCGTGGCCTTTGCCGGTGCGGAGTACGTGGCTGCCGGCAAGACCGGCACCGCGCAGGTGATCGGCATCAAGCAAAACGAGCGCTACGACGCGCGCCGCATCGCAGAACGCTTTCGAGATCACTCACTCTTCATGGCCTTTGCGCCGGTCGACAATCCCAAGGTCGCGCTTGCACTGATCGTCGAGAACGGTGGCTTCGGCGCCCAGGCAGCGGCGCCGATTGCCCGCAAGGTGTTCGATTACGTGCTGTTGGGCAAGCTGCCCAAGGACACCCGCTCGCCGCTCCAGGGTGTGCCCGAACTCAATGAGTCCGAGATGCGGGATGTGCCCGAGCACATGGAACCGGAACCGGTCGCTCCCGGCACTGCCGAGCAGGGAGGACGCAATTGAGCCGTCTTGCGCCCGGTTCGCTGGACAAACCGACTCCCTTCGAGCTGATTCGTCCGTATGTCTTCGTGTTCGACCGCTCGCTGATGATGGCCCTGAGCGCCGTCGTGGTCATCAGCCTGGCAACGCAGTATTCAGCCGGATTCGACTTCCCGGGCCGGTTCGAAGGACATGTCCGAAACCTGTTGGTGGCCTTCGTCGTGATGTGGGTCGCTGCGGCAACCCCGCCCTCCCTGCTGATGAAAATCGCCGTGCCAATCTATGCGGTGGGCGTTGCCCTGCTGCTCGCGGTGGCCCTGGTCGGCGTGACCAACAAGGGCGCGCAACGATGGCTCGACATCGGTCTCACGCGCATTCAACCGTCCGAGGTTCTGAAGCTCGCCACACCCTTGATGCTCGCCTGGTATTTCCAGCAACGAGAAGGCACGCTGCGCTGGTATGACTTCATGATTGCCGCACTGCTGCTGCTCGTGCCGGTCGGTCTGATCATCAAGCAGCCCGACCTGGGAACCGCCATCCTGGTGCTCGCTGCAGGCGCCTATGTGATCTTTTTCGCCGGCTTGAGCTGGAAGGTGATCATCGGGCTGGGTGTGGCTGCAGTCGCCGCGCTACCCCTGATCTGGATGGGCATGCATGACTACCAGCGCCAACGGGTCTTAACACTGATCGACCCGACAGCAGACCCTTTGGGCAAGGGCTTTCACATCATTCAGTCGACCATCGCGGTCGGATCAGGCGGCCTGTTCGGCAAAGGCTGGATGCAAGGCACCCAGACGCACCTGGAGTTCATCCCCGAGCGCACGACCGACTTTATCCTGGCGGTCTTCTCAGAAGAATTCGGGCTCTTCGGTATCGCCATCCTGACGCTGCTCTACCTGGCAATCATCCTGCGCGGGCTGGTGATTGCCGGCAGCGGTGGATCGACGTTCGGGCGCCTGCTCGCCGGATCGATCACCCTGAGTTTTTTCACCTACTGCTTCGTCAACATGGGCATGGTGATCGGCATCCTGCCCGTGGTCGGCGTGCCGCTGCCGTGGATGTCTTATGGCGGTACTGCGATGATGACGCTGGGGCTGGGCATGGGGATGCTGATGAGCATCCACCGACACCGGACCCTGGTGCAGAGCTGAGGCCGGCGCAATCGCCGACCCCCCTCGAATGCCGACTCAGTCCGGCCTGACCTGCAACAGGATCTTGCCGATGTGCTCGGAGCTTTCCATCAGGGCATGGGCCTGGGCGGCCTGGTCGAGCGGAAACACCTTGAAGATGGAGGGCAGCAAACGGCCCTGCTCGAGTTGCGGCCAGATGTGGGTGCGCAGGTTTTGCGCAATGCCGGCTTTGTTGGCGGCCGAGCGCGGCCGCATGGTGGAGCCGGTGAAGGTCAGGCGCTTGATCATGATCGGCATGAGGTCGATCTCGACCTTCGATGGCTGCAGAAATGCAATCTGCACCAACCGGCCTTCGACCTTGAGCAGCTTCAGATTCTTTTCGATGTAGGTCCCACCCACCATGTCGAGAATCAGGTCCACGCCCCGGCTGCCGGTGAGCTTCATCGTCTCTGCAACGAAGTCATGCCGCCGGTAATCAATGGCCGCATCGGCGCCAACCGCCACACAGGCGGCTGCCTTTTCGGCGTTGCCGACCGTGCAGAACACGGTGGCGCCCCAGGCTTTGGCGATCTGAATGGCGGTCATGCCAATGCCTGATGATCCACCGTGGATCAGCACGGTGTCGCCCTTGGCCAGTCGGCCGCCCTCGACCAGGTTGGCCCAGACGGTGAAATAGGTTTCGGGCAGCGCGCCAGCCTGCTGCATGCTCAGCCCGGCTGGTATGGGCAGCACCTGTCCGGTGGGCACCGCGACGTACTCGGCATAGGCCCCGCCATTGGCCAGGGCACACACCGCATCACCCACCTTCCACTCGGTGACGCCCTGCCCGACTGCGGCGATGCGCCCGGAGACCTCGAGGCCCAGATAGGGCGAGGCGTCCTTCGGAGGCGGATACCGACCGGTTCGCTGCAGGCAGTCAGGCCGGTTCACGCCGGCGACCACCACTTCGATCAGCACCTCACCGGCGCCCAGCTCAGGCAACTCGCGTGTGGCTGGCACGAGCACCTCCGGGCCGCCGCCAATGCCGTGGTCGATGTATCGCATGGATGCAGGAAGGGTCATCTCGAAGTCCTTGTGGAAAGCATGTTTTCAATCAGAGTCTGGACGATCAGTGCGTCGGCAAAACTCGGCAGGCTGTGGGCCTCTCCGGACAGCATCGCGTGCAACTGATCAAGCTGGCGTTGATAGGTGGCCAGTCGGGGATCATCCGGCAAACCGGCCACCGGCTTGCCGTTGGGGGCGCTGGCATCGAGGCAATCGAGCCGATACCAGTCGGACAACCGAAGCTCGCTGCTCGAGCCGATGAATCGGGCCTCAACCAGATCGGGCGGTTGACCGCCGACCGAACCCGTGAGACTGACCGGAACACCCGCGCACGACAGCGTCGCTGAGAGGGAGGTCTCCGACAATTGAACCTGATGCTCAGAAGGGCCAAACACCGCCGCGCCGAGTAAATCCGGCTGACCGAAGATCCGATGCAGCAGATACACGAAATGCGACAGCACCTCTCGCGTGAACCCGCCCTGCTCGGCCTGTCGCAGCCAGGTGGCATCAGCCTGCCAGGCTCTGGGCCATTCGTGAAACCGGGTCCGGACCTCGATGGCCCGCACACCAAAAGCCGGGTCGCGCACCGTGCGTGCAATCGAATCAACCGCGGCAGATGAAGCGAATACGAAGTTGACTGCCTCGCGAACCCCTGCCCGACGAACCGCATCAACCAGTTCGGTGCCTTCCCGGATATCGACGGTAAGCGGCTTTTCGCAGAAAACCGCCTTGCCTGCGGCAAGCGCTGTTCGAACGGTCTGCGCGTGTGCAAGCGGCGGGACGGCGACATAGACGACGTCGACGTCCAGGCGCTCAATCGCTGATGTGACGCCCTGGCTCAAAGGTAATCCGGGGAATGCAGTCGCGGCAGCGGCTCGGGCTGATGCAGACAGGTCCCAGGCAGAAACGATCTGGATGCCTCGGCTGACAGCGGCCTGTTCGAGCATGCGACGCCCGACCACCCCCAGCCCGATCACTGCCATCCCGTAACGCTTCATCGCACCTGACCTCACCCGACCAGAGCGAACCTTACCGCAAGTGCGAACCCCTGCAGCGCAGCGGGGCGGTCACTTCGCCCGGAAGCGATCAAGCACGGTACCCAGAATGCCTCGGGGCATATAGATGATGAACAGGATCAGCAGGGCGCCATAGATCAGCAGATCCACGCCGTGCAAATCATTGCCCACCAGAATCCGCAGCGTCTCGGACAAGGCCAGAAGGAAGACCGCGCCGAAGGTCGGTCCGAGCATCACGAACATGCCGCCTGCAATCGAACCGAAGACCATCTGCAGCGAAATGCCAATCCCGGACACCGTCTCGGGATTCACATACAGCTGATATTGCGCATACAGGACGCCACCCAGACAGGTCATCGCAGCGGACAGCACCGTCACTTTGAGCTTGGTTCGGGAGACGTCGATCCCGATCGAGGCGGCCGCATCTTCCTCCTCGCTGATGGCTTCAAGCGCGAGCCGATCCATGCTGCGATCCACGCGCCGCCACACCCACAATGCAAACAGCCAGCACACGAGCAGGATGTAGAACCAGACAGCCTTGTTGCCGAACTGCAGTGCCCCCAGAGACGCCGTCGCGCCGTCGGACAGCGCCGATTTGGGGGTGATTCCGAGTGACCCGCCGGTGTAGTCGCGCAGGGCAACGATCAGAAGACGCACGACTTCCGACAGGGCGAGCGTGACCAGCGCGAAATAGTGTCCGACGATCTTGAATCGGAAACAGGGCCATCCGATCAGCAAAGCCAATGCAACGCTGATGATGACCGCCACCACCGCACCGATCCAGGGCGAAATGCCCGAGCTGTTCCACAACAGCACTGAGGCGTAGGCACCAATACCCAGAAAGGCACCGTGACCGAAGCTCACCATGCCCAGGCGGCCCATGATCGACCAGCTGGTGTAGATATAGCCCCACAGCAAAGCCATGATGGCCAGGTGAAGCGGATAGTCGCCGAAACCGAGATAAGGCAGCGCCGCAAGCAGTGCGAGCAGCAGCCAGGGCAGTATTTTGCGCAGGGTCATCGCTTCATTTCCGCTTTGCGAACAAGCCTTCAGGCTTCCAGAACATCGCCGCGATGAAGAACACGAAGGCGATCACGTAACCCCACTCGAGCTGGAACAGAAAGCCTCCCACCGAGATGAACTGGGCGAAGATGAAGGCCGCCAGAAAACCGCCGATGAGATTGCCCAGACCACCCAGCACGCAGATGAGAAAAGTGATGGGGCCGAAGGACAACCCGATGGCAGGGTGAATGTCGTACTGCAGCACCAGCAGACAGGCGGCAAGTCCGGCGAGTGCTCCGCCCATGGCCGAAGTGAGCAGGTAGATCCGACTCGGGTTGACGCCCATCAGGGGCATGATCCCGCGGTCCTGGCTGATCGCCCGGATCGCCGTGCC
>CAIXXI010000157.1 GCA_903923345.1 uncultured Burkholderiales bacterium
GATCGTGGGTGGAGAACAGGAAGGTCACGCCCATCTCCGCGTTTAGCTTCAGCATCAGGTCAATGATCTGGTCCGCGGTTGTCGAGTCCAGGTTCGCCGTCGGCTCGTCCGCCAGCACCAACTGCGGCTCCGTCACCAGCGCTCGGGCGATCGCCACGCGTTGCTTCTGACCCCCTGACAACTCATCGGGCAGATGGTCCGCTTTCTGCGTCAGACCGACGAGATCAAGCAGCTCCAGTGCTCGGGCGCTGGCTTGCGCGGTGGGCATGCCCTTCAACTTGATCGGCCCCAGCGTCAGATTCTCGAGCACAGTCAGGTGTGAGAACAGGTTGAAGGACTGAAACACCATGTTCATCGTTCTGCGCACCTGATCGATGTCCGAGCGCGGATCGAGAAGGTCAATGCCGTCGACATGAATCGAGCCGCCACTGGGCGTTTCCAGACCATTGAGGCAACGCAGCAGGGTGCTTTTCCCGGTGCCGGATGGGCCGATGATCGACACCACTTCGCCTGACCGGATTTCGGCTGACACGTCGGCGAGCACGGTCACATCGCCGTATCGTTTGGAGAGGTGCTCAATCCGGATCATGCGAGGCGCCCCTTGTTGCGACGCACATGCGGGTCGGTGCGACGCTCGAGCAGGTTGATCGCCTGCAACAGCGCCCAGGCGATCAGAAAATACAGTGCTGCAGCCAGCAGCAGCGGGAAAAACGCATCGAAGGTGCGGCTGCGGATGATGTCACTGGCCTTGGTCAGATCCTGCACGGCGATGTATCCGACGATCGAGGTCATCTTGACCAGCGAGATGACCTCGCCCTTGTAGACCGGCAGGACACGCTGGATCGTCTGAGGCAAGGTGATGTACCAGAAGGTTCGCAGGCGCCCGAACCCCATGGCAATGCCGGCTTCGGCCTGCCCCCGGTCAAGGCCCTGGATGCCCGCCCTGAAGATCTCGGCCGAATACGCGGCAAAGTTCAAGGCGAACGCGATCACTGACACCAGCACCGGGTTGATGTCCACCGAGGCGAATACGACGTAGTACAGGATGAGCAGCAGCACCAGCACTGGAATGCCTCGCAGCAGGCTGATGAAACCCTGCGCAGGGAGCCTGAGCAGCAGCCGTTTCGACATTCTCAGCCAGCAGGTGAGGGCGCCCAGCAGGGTGCCCAGTGCGGTGGCCAGAACCGAGATCAGCACGGTGGCCTTCAGCCCCTCCCAGATCAGCAGGTAGCGGTTCTCGGTCAGGAGATTGGCCTGAACACTCGATTTGAGTCGCGCCAGCCAGGTGCCTGAAGGGGCCTTCTGATCTTCGCTTGCAGCCAGTCCCGCCAGTCGGGTCCGCAGCGCCAGCAAGACCGTGGTCTCTTCGAAATACGGGTCGGAGAAGTTGATGCGCTGCTTGCGCTCATCGGTGATGAAGATGGAGGCTGCGATCAGGTCGACCTTGCCGGTGACCAGGGCAGCGATCAGGCTGCCGAACTCCAGGCTGACAATCTTCAGGGATTTGCCCTGACTGTGTGCAAACCGCTGCGCCATCTCGATGTCGAACCCGACCCAACGGTTGTTCACCACCCCGCCAAAGGGCATGCCGCCTTCGCTCACGCCCACGGTCAGGTGCTGTTCAAACGGTGGTGCACCGAGCTCCGGCATCTCGTAGACGCCCTTTTCGATCCATCGATCGATCATGTCGGCATAGGTGCCGTCACGCTTGATCGACGCTAAAAATGCGTTGAACTGCGCAAGCAGAGCCGGGTTGCCCTTGTTGAATCCAACCCCCACCGGAATTCGATGCAGCGGCTGCGGCAGGATCGCCAGGCTGGGGTCCTGCCTGAGGATGTCCTTCAAGGGCTGACCGTCGGACAGCGCAGCATCGGCCTTGCCGGTCTTGATGGCCACCACCATGTCGGTGGGCGAGCCGAATTGCAGCACGGTGGCACCCGGCCAGCGCTGCGTCGCTTCGCTGGCCTGGGCCGAGCCCAGCAACACCGCGATGCGCTTGTCCTTGAGGTCTTCGGGTGACGCGATCAGTGATGTCTCAGCCACCGACTTGCCGGCGACCGCAGGCTGAGCAATCGCGTTGCCGGCCTGCAGCGAGGCAAGCATCAGCAGGATGGGCAGGAGCAGTCGGGTGATCATCATGGCACTCAAGTTATCATCCTGCGCACAGCGGCCGTACCGAGACGGTCATACATCGAGGAGAATGGCGATGGGCACACGGCTTCAGGGTAAGCGCGTTCTGGTCACTGCGGCCGGACAAGGCATCGGTCGCGCCAGCGTCATGCAGATGGCCGCTGAAGGCGCGCAGGTCATCGCCACCGATGTCAATCCGAAATTGCTCGAAGCCTATTCCGGCATTGCCAACGTCAGCACCCGTGTGCTCGACATGCTCGACGATGCGCAGGTCGCCAGCGTGGTTGGCGCGCAGCCGCTTGACGTGTTGTTCAACTGTGCGGGTTGGGTCCATCAGGGCGGGCTGGAGCAGTGCAGCGACGCAGACTGGGACCTGAGCTTCAATCTGAATGTGCGCGCGCAATGGAAGGCGATTGCTGCAGCCCTGCCTGCGATGCTCGCCCAGGGCGGTGGCTCGATCATCAACATGGCGTCGATGTGCTCGAGCCTGAAGGGATTCCCAAACCGGTTCGCCTACGGCGCGAGCAAGGCGGCCGTGATCGGACTGACCAAGGCAGTGGCCGCGGATTATGTCGGTCGCGGCATTCGCTGCAATTGCATCTGTCCGGGCACCGTCGATACGCCGAGCCTGGGCGACCGTATCAAGGCCTTTGACGATCCGGTCGAGGCCCGCAAGATGTTCATCGCTCGCCAGCCCATGGGCCGCCTGGCAACCGCCGAAGAGATCGCGCCGATTGCCGTGTACCTCGCCAGTGATGAATCCCTGTTTGCCACCGGTCAGCCGTTCATCGTGGACGGCGGCGCGATGATCTGACCACCCCACCAGGAGACCCCTGAATGAAACTCGTTCGTTATGGCAAGCCCGGCAGTGAAAAGCCCGGTCTCATCGATGCAGAGGGCAAGGTTCGCGATCTGTCCGGCATCGTCCCGGATATCGGCCCGGCCCAACTGTCGCCCAAGTCGCTGGCCAAACTGGCCCGGGTCAAGCCGGCCAATCTGCCGCTGGTTCGCGGCAAGCCCCGCCTGGGTGTGCCCTTCAGCGGATCGACCAAGTTCGTCGCCATCGGATTGAATTACACCGATCACGCACTTGAAACCGGTAACCCGATTCCCAAGGAGCCGATCGTCTTTCACAAGACCCTGACCAGCATGCAAGGCGCCAACGATGACGTGATGCTGCCCAAGGGCTCGAAGAAGACCGACTGGGAATGCGAACTGGGCATCGTGATCGGCACGCTGGCTCGCAATGTCTCGAAGAAGGATGCGCTGGCGCATGTGGCTGGCTACTGCATCGTCAATGATGTCTCCGAGCGCGAATGGCAACTCGAGCACGGCCCGACCTGGGACAAGGGCAAGGGTTTCGACACCTTCGGCCCGATTGGTCCCTGGCTGGTCACCGCTGATGAAGCCGGCAATCCGGACAAGCTCGACATGTGGCTCGACGTCAATGGGGAACCCCGCCAGCGCGGCAACACGAAGACCATGATCTTCAACTGCGCAACGCTGGTGTCCTATGTGAGCCAGATCTTCACGCTGCATCCGGGCGACATCATCACCACCGGGACGCCTCCCGGCGTGGGCTCGGGCATGAAGCCGCAGCAGTTCCTCAAGCCGCGCGACGTCGTCACCCTGGGTATTCAGGGTCTGGGCGAGCAGCGTCAGCTGATCGTCAAGTACGCCTGAGCCTGATCCCTGATCCCACCAAAGCCACCGCGATGAATGCAATCGATCTGAACAAGCGCTGTGCCGTCGTCACGGGCGGTGCGGCCGGCATTGGCCTCGCAATCGCCAAGCGGTTTGCAGCCAGTGGTGCTCGCGTGGCGATCTGGGACCTTGACGAAGCGGCGGCCCGCTCGGCCGCCGCGGCGCTGGGCGGTGGGGATCATCTGGCCCTCACCGTCGATGTGACTCGCGAAGATTCCGTGCAGCAGGCAACCGATGCGACGGTGGCAACGATGGGCCGGATCGATGCGCTGGTCTGCAGTGCCGGCATTGCCGGCCCCAATGTGCCGACGGTGGAATACGCCACCGATGCCTGGCACAAGGTCTTCGACATCAATGTGCACGGCCTGTTCTATTGCAATCGGGCGGTCGGCCGCGCGATGCTCGAGCGCAATTACGGGCGAATCATCAATATCGCCTCGATCGCCGGCAAGGATGGCAATCCGAATGCGCCGGCGTATTCGGCCTCGAAGGCAGCCGTGATCGGCCTGACCAAGTCGCTGGGCAAGGAAATGGCCCAGACCGGCATCCGCGTGAACTGCGTGACCCCGGCTGCAGTGCGCACTGCGATCTTTGACCAGATGACACAGCAACACATCGATTTCATGCTCTCCAAGATTCCGATGGGGCGCTTTGGTGAGGTCGACGAAATCGCGGCGCTCGTGGCCTGGCTGGCCAGCGAGGAATGCTCGTTTTCAACCGGCGCGGTCTTCGATCTGTCGGGCGGGCGCGCGGTCTACTGAAGCGGGTTTTGCCTGTGTGCGCCTGACGGTCGGTCAGCGCGCGCCGGCCGATGCAGGCGGGCGCCCCAGCGAGAACCCGGCGTCCACCACCATCAGCTGACCGGTCATCACGCACGCCGGGTCCAGCAACCAGGCAATGGATGCGGCAATCTCTTCGTTGGTGCAGATCCGATTGAGCGTGGAGTGCTCGGCGAACTGAGCACTGACCCGCTCGAATCCGTCTTCACCCATCCCGCGGCGCATCCAGCGTCCGTCAATCATGCCAGGCAGCACCGCATTGACCCGGATGTCGGGGCCCAGCGTCCGCGCCAGCCCGAGGGTGAGTGCATTGACCGCACCCTTGGACAGGACGTAGGGAAAGCTGCTGCCGCTGCCGAGCTGACCGGCGATCGATGAGACGCAGACGATCGATGAACCGGGCGGCATGTGCGGCGCCACCGCGCGAGCCATCTGAAAGGGGGCGATCGCATTGACCCGGTACAGGTCGATGAATTCATCGGCGTTGACCGACTCCATCTCCGACAGTGGTACGAATCGTGTGGTCGCGGCGCAGTTGACCAGGCCATCGATTCGCCCCCACTGCGAGACGGCTTCGGCGGCAAGGCGCCGGCAGACCGCATCGTCAGCCACGTCGCCCTGGACTGCGCGGGCCTGCGCGCCTGCATCGAGGCAGGCCCTCACAACATCCTGTGCGGCCTGTTCGCTGTGGTGATAGTGGACCAGCACATCCCAGCCCTTTGTTGCGAGTAACAGCGCAGTCGCTGCTCCCACGCCACTGGCGGCGCCTGTGATGACGGCGACGCGACGGTGTTGAGCGGACTCGTGCGAGGGGTTGCGCGTGGTGGGGTTCATGTCGGGTGGGTCGAGTCAAAGCGGGCCGTGTGTGGCATGCATCATGGCGTCATTGCGGTATCTTCGCCTGCTTCCGAACCGATTTCGACAAGGTCGACCCATGCCCACACCGATCCTCCTGATGGCCCCTTTGCATGAACCCACCCAGCGCGAACTCGAGTCGACCTGGACGGTTCATCGTTTCTACCAGGCTGATGACAAGGCGGCGCTGCTCGCTTCACTGGCCGGGGACTGTGAGGTCGTGGTCACCTCCGGAGGGCGGGGCATCGATGCAGCGACCCTGAAGCAGTTGCCCAAACTGAAGCTGGTGTCGTGTTTCGGCGTGGGTATCGATGCAATCGACAGCGGGTATTGCGCGGCCAACGGCATTGCCGTCACCAACACCCCGGATGTGCTGACCGACGATGTCGCCGATCTCGCCGTGGCCCTCATGCTCGCCTCCTTGCGCCAGGTGGTCAGCGCAGACCGCTGGGTGCGCGAGGGCAACTGGGTGGCGCGTGGCGGCATGCCGATCACCGCCACCGTGAGTCGTAAGAAGGTGGGGATCGTCGGGCTCGGACGCATTGGTGTGGCGATCGCAAATCGATGCGCCGCGTTTGGCACCGAGTTGGCCTATCACGGGCCGAACCGCAAGCCGGTTGATTGGGCCTATTACCCGGATCTGGTCGAGATGGCCCGCTGGGCCGATGTCCTGATTGCCGCCTGTCCCGGTGGTGCCGCGACACAAGGCATCGTGTCCCGTGCCGTGCTCGAGGCATTGGGCCCGAACGGCCATTTCGTGAACATTGCCCGAGGCTCGGTGGTCGACCAGGCTGCGATGGTTGAGTTGCTCAGCGAGGGCACGCTCGGTGGCGCCGGTCTCGATGTGTTCAACGACGAGCCGCGCGTGCCCGCCGAACTGATCGCGATCCCGCGCGTGGTGCTGCAGCCCCACCATGGGAGCGGCACTCACGACACGCGGTATGCGATGGGTCGCCTGACGATTGACAATGTGGCCGCCTATTTCGCCGGCAAACCGCTGCTCACACCCACCTGAGTCAATTCGCC
>CAIXXI010000158.1 GCA_903923345.1 uncultured Burkholderiales bacterium
CCGCTCTGTGTTGATGAATCAGTCCGTACCCAGGCCAGTGATTCTTCGGGAATACTTCGAGAGCAGAGGCCTGGGCTCAGAGCCAACCGACTGGCCCAAAGACGCCCCTTTGATTGCCCGCCTTCAATCCGAATCGAATCAGCGGCTTGAGCAGCCCTTACTTGGGATGATTGCAACTGTGAAGTGCATTACAGCAGTGCCACCTGGCGCCATTTCCCTGCAACTTCTCACGAAAACCTAACAAGTAAGGAAAAAGTGATTAAGGGTCAGGCGTGATGGGGGCGCTCGGCCTCCCACTGCGCCTCCTCGCCAGGCTCAGGCAGCACCCTGCCACCCTCCAGGATCCATGAGGCCGGCGTAGAGGAGGTTCGCATGATGATCGCCTCTAAGGGCGTACCAGTCTGATCCGCGACTGCCTGTTTGCAGCGAGCAATGATCGCGTCTGCGAGCGCACGGTCGCGGCCTGCTCGAATGCCGGCATGCAGCTCAAAGCGCATGTCGCCGGGTTGTGCAGGGCGATGCAAAAACTGCACATGCACGAAGGTGCGCGGCGCCCCGGTCAGATCACAGTGAATGTCCGTGAAGGCGCGCGCAAGGGCCGCGCGCTGGGTGTCGTTCAGGATGCCCTGTGAGCTGGTGCAACGGTATAGGGGCATGTTTGGCTCTCCTCTGATGGGGCGCAATGCAAGCGGGCTTAAGCCACGGCCTTAGGGTCGGCCGCCACCACCATGACATCGTGGTAAGGCGCCCCGGTCACGTCGCTGAACATTTTGCAGACTTCTTCCATGACCTGTACCCGTACCGCTTGCGACGTGCCTGCGGGCACGCTGCCCAGCACCATCGAGGCTCGGGACGGTTGGCCTCCGGTAAACCACAGACCGGGGGTCACTTCCGTGAAGTCGACACGCATCTGCGTGGCTGGCACATTGAAGCGCGCGGCATAGATGCCCTCCAGCCCTGCGACGACACGTTCACGTGTGGCCGCATCGATTGCACCGTTGACGAGACATTTGTAGGCGATCATCGTGTCCAGTATGACTGGCGCCCTTCTGAGCGACAAGACAAGGATAAGAGACCGCTGACTGAGCAAATGCGCCGTTTCCCAATGTATGAAATACAACTCATCCTGCACGTGGGGCGGCTGGCGATCCTGATCTTGTGGCGTAAACCTCGACACACATTGAACCGCCTGCCATCAGGGTGACGAACGGGGATGCGTCAGTATTAGTCGCGGTGGACTCGCTGGATGAAGTTTCTAAAAATCTACTCATGGGCCATGAACAGGTGGATAGCCAGGCCAACACAAAACCATCGGATGCCAAGTGCCGAGGACTTGCGCGAACAACGGTTGCGGGATACCTGGGCATCGCACTCTCCTTCTTCGTCGTCGGTCGATCGCAAGCGCAAAGCCCGCAAACCCCATTCATGATGGACAAGTGCTCCGTAGACTCGAAGCCGGGAGAGTGTATATCCTTACCTAATGTCGATCGATAATCGTGAGGTAAGAAAATGGCCGCCACCGCAACGCTGTCGAGCAAGTTCCAGATTTCGATTCCCAAGGCGATTCGCGAAGAGGCGCATTGGAGCGCTGGCCAGGAGTTCGTGTTCATTCCCAGGGGCAAGGGTGTTCTGATCATGCCGGTGCCGGAGCTCAGTGACCTCGCCGGCATCGCCAAAGGTGCACGCAAGGAGGGCTATCGCGATCGCAAGGACCGCTACTGATGGCGGCGGAGATACGTGTTGTCGACACCTCAGCCTGGATCGAGTGGCTGACGGGCAGTCCGCTCGGCAAGAAGCTGGGCAAGGAGTTTCCCGACAAGCCTAATTGCATCGTGCCGACTATCGTGCAGCTTGAGCTGTCGAAGTGGCTGGTGCGAGAACTCGGCGAGGAGCAGGCTGATCAGGTCATCGCCTATACGCAGAAGTGCCGGGTCGTGCCACTCGACACCGCGATTGCGCTGCTGGCTGCTGACCTGCATCGGCAGTACAAGTTGGCGACCGCCGATGCGATCGTTTATGCGACGGCACAGAAGCATGGCGCCGAGCTGCTGACCTGCGACGAACACTTCAAAGGTCTGGCTGGCGCGGTGCTGGTTTCGAAGGTGGAGCGGGTCTGAGCCGTTTTCGGCCTTGGTGTTCCCCTTGAAGGGTTCTATCTTCGCGCTGCTCAAACCTGCGCGAGCGCCTCTCCCAATTTCTGCCTGACCTCTGCGGCCATCGGCGCCACGTCCGGGTGGTCGACCAGGGTCAGGATGACGTTCGGGTCCATCACCTCAAGGCGAAGTCGGGTTTCTGATTCCTGAATGTCGTGTAATCGCTGGTTTGTTAAGGCTACGATCGGGACGTCGAAATGACTAGAATCCCAGGATCGCAGGTGTCAAGGCGCATCCTTGCTGTGTTTCGAAAGTTTGAGGCAATGAGCGGTACGAAGCCTTCCAGAGACCCTAGGTAGACTGATAAGTCCAACACCGGAGCAAGCTTTGAGCGCGGGCGCAGCCTGGTACGTTAAAGATCGCGAGGCCTTCGTCCGAGACTCAGTGCAATTGGTGATCGGCGAATTGGCAAGCAGTGCCGCGGCAGAAGGGCTGCATGTCGAGCAGGATCAGCACGAGGAGTGGCGCTCGAGCGTAGGTGTTCTTCAGCGCGAGCTTCAGCAGCGCACCAGTGAGATCGAGCTACTCAAGTCGACGCTGGCGGCCGCTGACCTTGCTGCATTCCGTCACGTGTTGCTCGAGTTTGATTTCCGGCGACGCGGCCTTCGCATGGACTGCGTACTGCTCGGCGACGGGGTGATTTCGGTGGTTGAGTTCAAGCGCTCGAAGCTGGGCGCTGCGGATCGCGAGCAGGTCACCAACTACGCAGTCAACCTCGTTGAGTTCCACGAGGAAACCCGCCGCGTGATCGAGGAAGAGTTCTGCATTGTCGCGCCCGTGCTCACGCTCACAGCCGGCAGCAAAGGTGGCAAGTCTGATTTCAAGGCTGGCTTTCTTCGTGATCCATGGGGCAGTGTGCTGGCACGCCCTCTAGAGTGCGATGGCACCACACTGCATGCGGCGCTTCGGTTTGTGCTTGACCAGCGTCGAAGGCAGCTGCCCATCGACTGCCAACGCTGGCTATCCGCACGTTTCGCGCCCTCTTCCTCGATTCTCGATGCGGCGATTTCGCTCTATGGTCAGCATGACGTTAGCGCCATCGCAGCCCACGCGGCACCAGGCGAACTGATTGATCAGTGCGCGCGAGAAGTCGCAGATATCGCTGACCAATCCCGACACGACGGAACGAATCGGATCATTTTTGTCTCGGGCGCGCCCGGCGCTGGAAAGACGCTGGTCGGTCTGAAGCTTGCGTTTGATAAGCGATTGCGCAGCGACGCAGTGTTCGTGACTGGAAATAGCCCGCTGGTGGAAGTGCTCAGTGCAGCCCTCAAAGGCGCTTACAAGCGCCGCAGCAAACAGGCGGCGAGGGCTATCGTTGCGAGCGGTTATGCCCACGAGAATGCGGCGCGCGTGATCGGTATGTCGACCTTCAAGCTGGTCAAAGCACACGCATTTCTGGGTGAGCGCGGCAAGCATCTTGAAAGCACAGACGGTCGAGTTGTTATCTTCGATGAGGCGCAGCGAACGTATCGCAAAGGGCGCCTTGTCTTGCGAAAGCCGCTGGCCGCTGATGAGGCGCAACTGATTCTCGAGTCCCTTCAGCAATCCCACCCACGAGGCGCTGTTGTCGTGGCGCTGATCGGGCACAACCAGGCTATCAACAGCGGCGAGATGGGGATCAAGGCCTGGTTCACAGCCGCCGAGGCCTGTGGATGGCGATTTGTGATCAGTGACCAGACGCTGGCGCTGGGCGAAGTGGCCGCGAGTGGCCAGTGGGCCGAGCACCCGCTGCGCGACCGCCTCGGCAACGGTCACCTTCCCCATTCGATGCGCTACTACCGAAACGGAGACCTCGAACGGTGGGCGGACCATGTCCTCAGCGATCGCGTCGACGCAGCCGCTCAACTGGCCCGTGAACTTGATGCTCGAGGAGACACGGTGTGGATCACTCGCAGCTTGTACAACGCCAGGCAGTTTGTGCGAGAGCGACGAGTAGGCCAAGAGCGCGCAGGGATTATCGCCTCAGGTCAGGCAC
>CAIXXI010000159.1 GCA_903923345.1 uncultured Burkholderiales bacterium
CAGATCGGCCAGCAGGGTATCGCGCTGGTCGAGTAAGGCATTCGGCGCGGAAGCAGACCCGGCGGTCTGCCCGATTTGCCGATTGATCCGGGCAATCGAGGCCAGCAGGTCGTTGGCCTGCTCGACATCACCCGCCATCCGCCCCTGGGTCGATGCGCGCAGGTCGGTCAGTCGGGCATCCAGGCTCGATGCCCGCTCGGCGAAACCATCGACTCGAGCCAGCACCGCGGTGCGCACCGATGCATCAGCCGGCCGTGAAGACAGGTCGGCAAACGATTGCATCATGTCATCGAATGCGGCGCCGAGTCCTGTGCCCGGGTCAGCGAACACAGCATCCAGGCGCTGCAGCGCATCGCTGCGGGCGGTGTCTTGAGCGGCACTGGACTGCGTGCTCACCGCCTCCCGGCTCAGGAACTGGTCATAGACACGGCGCACACCGGTGACATCGACCCCGCTGCCACTGACCATGCCCGCGCCGACATTGCGATTCTCGGAGAGCTGGACCTCGCGGCGAACATAGCCGGGCGTCGCCGCGTTGGCGATGTTCTGGCCAGCATTTTGCAACTGCGCATAAGCGGCATTCAGTCCGCTTGCGCCGATCCGCAACAGGTCACTCATCTGTGCAGCCTCCTCAGGTACTGACCCGACGCACGGACAGGGCGTGGTTGATGGTGCGGGCCAGTTTGGATGCGTAGTTCGGATCGGTCGCGTAGCCGGCTCGCTGCATGTTCCTGGCGAAATCCTCGACACTGCCGCCCGCCGCCAGGACGCCCGAATAGCGCGGGTTGTTGGCCATCAGCCGCGCCCAATCCGAAAAAGATTCCTGGTAGCTGCCGTACGCCCGGAAGCGCTCGACCGTCTTCACCATCTGGCCATTGATGAATTCGGTCGTCCAGGAATCGACGGTCGGGCCACTCCAACCGGGCCCGGCCTTGATGCCGAACAGGTTGTGCGAGGTGCGACCGTCCGAATGCTTGAGTTCTTGCCGACCCCAGCCGGACTCCAGCGCCGCCTGACCAACGATGAATCCCGCAGGCACCCCGGTGGCTCGTTCGGCCGCTGCAGCCGGTGCCCACATCCGATTGACGAAGGCCGCAGGCGCAGTGCCGGCAGAACCGGCAGGCACTGCCGGGGCCGCCTCGGCACCCAACAGCGGCATGCCGCTCGCGGGGTCGCGACGCATCGCAGTGCCAGCGGCCCGGCTTCGGGCCGCCGCTGCGGCTGCGGCCGCAGCCTGAGCGCCACCCGGAAACGCGCTCCAGTCGCCCCCCTCGGTGCCTTCAAATCGCCCTGATCGTGCGCCTGCCTGGCCATTGATTGCGCGAGTCAGTCCGGCATCGGAGACCTGTGGCGCGTGCTTTTCGCCGGTGGCCGCATCCGGCTTCATATTGCGCATCAACTGCTTGGCGATCATCTCACCCAGTCCGCCCGGCTTGCCGGTCAGTGCCTGTGAAAACTGGGTATCGAGCATCCCCTGAAACATGTCGGCGCCGGCACCTTCCAGCATGCCGCTCTTGGGCACGGCATCGCGCATGCTCTTCATGACCATTTGCATGAAGAGTGCCTCGAACTGAGTGGCAGCCTGACGCACCGACGACTTCGGATCACGCGCTGCGCCGCTCTTGAGCGAGTTCAGCGAATGAACATCCGTCGCGAGCGACGCTGCACCCGGCAGGTTCATATGATCTCCAGTTCCGCCTTCAGGCTGCCCGCCGCCTTGAGAGCCTGCAGGATTGCAATCAGATCCTGTGCGGTCGCACCCAGGGCGTTGAGCGCCTTGACGACGTCCGCGAGCTTGGCGGCCCCATCGAGCATCATGAGTGCGGCCGCGTCCTGCTTGATCTGGATATCGGCTTTCTCGGTGACAACTGTAGAACCCTGTGAAAAGCCGTTGGGCTGACTCACCATGGGGGTGGTGGACACCGAGACCGAGAGGTTGCCGTGGGCCACCGCACTCGGCATCAGGGTCACGCTCTGATTCATGACCACCGATCCGGTGCGCGCGTTGACGATCACCCTGGCCGGTGGTGTCACCGCCGCCACATCGGTGTTTTCGAGCTCGGCCAGGAATGCCACCCGGCGCTCGGCCTCGGGCAGGCGAACGCGAATCACCCGACCATCCATCGCCTGAGCCACCGGCTCCCCTGCCACTGCACCCCGCCGCCGATTGATCGCATCAGCGACCTGGTTGGCCAGCGAGAAGTCCGTCGTCTTCAGTTCAAGCTGAAGCACATTGCTCTCAAGCACTGCGTTGGGCACGGTGCGCTCCACCGTCGCGCCACCTGGCACGCGGCCAGCGGACAAATGATTGATCTGGACCTTGCTGCCAGCAGCCGATGCCCCTGCCCCGCCGACCACGACATTGCCTTGCGCCATTGCGTAGATCTGCCCGTCAGCGCCCTTGAGCGGTGTGAGCAGCAGCGTGCCGCCGCGCAGGCTCTTTGCGTTGCCGAGCGACGAAACCGTCACATCGATCGCTTGTCCGGGTTGAGCAAACGAGGGCAGCTGCGCGGTGATCATCACGGCTGCGGTGTTCTTGAGCTGAGGGTTGACGCCAGGCGGCAGCGTCGCCCCGAATTGCTGCAGCATGGTCGCCACCCCCTGAGAGGTGAATGGCGCCTGGGTGGTCTGATCGCCGGTGCCGTCCAGCCCGACGATCAGGCCATAACCGATCAGCTGATTGGTCCGGACGCCCTGTATTGTGGCGATGTCCTTGATGCGCTCGGCATGCACCGGAGCGCTCCACCCGGTCAGCGCGAACGCAAACAGCATCAGGACTGTGGTGAGCCGTGTGCGCCTCATCATCTGCCTCACAGCGGCGCGAAGCTGAAAAAGACTTTCTGCAGCCAACCGGTTGTCATCGCACGATCGATATCCCCCCGGCCGCGGAACTCGACCCGCACATCGGCCACCTGGGTCGATTCAATCATGTTGCCCGGACGAATGAAGCGCGGATCGACCACGCCTGAAAACCGCAGCGAATCGACCGTCTGGTTCACGCCAACCTGCTTTTCACCCACGATCACCAGGTTGCCGTTGGGCAGCACCTCGATGACGGTGGCGGTGATCGCGCCGGTGAAGACATTGTCACTGCCGCTTTCGCCCTTGGCCGCCGAATCGTTGCTCAGATTGCCGCCCACCTTGGCGCGCGACAGCCAGGGCGGCGTCTTGGCAAACGGAATCGCGGTCAGCGCACCATCGAGCTTGCCTTCGCGGTTGACCGAGGTGTTCGAACTCTGGCGCGCGCTGGTGTTTTCCCTGATGGTGACCGTGAGCAGGTCTCCTGCACGCCGGGCCCGTACGTTTTCAAAGAGCGGCTGGTACGCGGCGCCCTGAAAGATCGCACCTGCGCTCGCCGGCGGCGCAACCGGTATGGGAATCGCGGCGGTGACCCGAGGCGGCGGCGTCACCACTTCGACGCGAGGCGTGGCCAGTTCGGCGCAGGCCGACAGCAGCATGACTGCGCCGGCTGCCGCGATTCGCAGGCGTGTTCGTCGACCAACAGGACTCAGGTTCATCAGGTGCCTCACAGTTGCGACAACCGGCCCAGCATCTGGTCGGAGGTCTGGATCGCCTTCGAATTGATTTCATAGGCGCGCTGGGTCTGGATCATCGTGACCAGCTCCTCGACCACATTCACATTCGAGGTCTCAACATAGCCCTGGCTGACCGTGCCGTGGCCGTTCAGCCCCGGCGCCCCTGCGGTGGGTGTCCCGGACGATGCGGTCTCGCGAAACAGGTTCTGACCGATCGGATCCAGACCGGCCGGATTCACGAAGGTCGCGGTCTGCAGCTGACCCAGCTGTGTCGGCGTGGTACTGCCCGGGGACAGTGCGGTCACGATCCCATCGGAACCGATGGTCAGGGAGCTTGCGTTGGCGGGGATGGTGATCGGCGGAACCGTGGGCTGGCCATTGGCGGTGACCAGTTGTCCTTGCGAATCGACGCGTAAAGCGCCATCGCGCGTGTAGGCAGTGGTGCCATCGGCCATCTGGATCTGAAAGTACCCGCTGCCGTTGATCGCCAGGTCCAGCGGATTTTCAGTGCGGCTGAGATTGCCCTGGGACAGGTTTCGACTGGTGCCCACCGGTCGCACACCCGTGCCCAGCTGAAGGCCTGTCGGCAGCGTGTTCTGCTGCGTTTCCTGCGCACCCGACTGACGCAGGTTCTGATACATCAGATCCTCGAACTGCGCATGAGCCCGCTTGTAGCCATTGGTGCTGACATTGGCCAGATTGTGAGAGATGGTGTCGAGCTGCATCTGTTGCGCATCGAGACCGGTCTTTGAAATCCACAGTGATCGGATCATGATCGAAGCCCTTCTTAACCGTTGTTGGACAGCAGCTTCGAGGCACGCTGCTCATTGCCTTCTGCGGTCTGCAGCATCTTCATTTGCATCTCGAACTGACGGGCTGCAGCAATCAGACCGACCATCGACTCGACCGGATTGACATTGCTGCCTTCCAAGGCGCCTTCCACAACACGCACGGTCGGATCGACGTCCGCAGGATCGCCATTGGCCATGCGCATCAGGCCATCTGCGCCTTTGCGCAGATCGCTTGTGGGTGGATTGACCAGCCTGAGTTGGCCGACCGGAACCGGCGGGGTATTGCCCTGCTTGGCAC
>CAIXXI010000160.1 GCA_903923345.1 uncultured Burkholderiales bacterium
CGACATAGCCTTTGTCGGTGAGCAAGGTCTCAAGCGCACGCACCCGCAGATCCATTTCACTCAGTTCGCTGCCATGTGAATGATTGCCTGACAACACCCACCTCGTCTGTTGTGCGGGCATCCGGATCCGCCCTCGCTCGGATGATAATCCAGGGTCGCATCCGCGTCCGATCAAATGCCACACACCGCCTCAATCCCCCGATGACCGATATCGTCCTGGCCACTGTGAATGCACGCTGGACGCATGCCGCACTCGGGCTGCGTTACCTGATGGCCAACCTCGGTGAGCTGCAGTCGCGTGCCTGCATCGAGGAGTTCGCGTTGGCCACGCCACTCGACGTCATGGTCGATCGCCTGCTGTCTCATCAGCCCCGCGTGCTGGGCCTGAGCGTCTACATCTGGAACGTGGCACGCAGCATCGAGCTGATCCGTCGACTGCGCGCAGCCGACCCTCAGCTCAAGATCGTGCTGGGCGGCCCTGAGGTGAGCCACGAAACCGATTCACAGCTCATCGTGGCCCTGGCAGACCATGTGATCACCGGCCCGGGCGACATCAGCTTTGCCGTTCTGGTGCGCCAGCTGTTAAACGGCCCCCGACCGCTCAACAAGGTGATCGCGGGCGTGCAGCCCGAGCTTTCGGACATCGCCCTGCCTTATGCGCTGTACGACGACACGGACATCCGGCAGAGGCATCTGTATGTCGAGGCCTCGCGCGGTTGCCCGTTCAAATGCGAGTTCTGTCTGTCGGCCCTCGACAAGACCGCCTGGCCGTTTCCGCTGCCTGCCGTGCTGCACGAACTCGCGCAACTCTATGAACGCGGCGCGCGTCGATTCAGATTCGTCGATCGGACCTTCAATCTGAAGGCAGCCACCGGTCGCGCCATCCTCGAATTTTTCCTGGAACGAATCGAGCGCGCACCGACCGACCCGGTGTTCGCCCATTTCGAACTGGTGCCCGACCACCTGCCCGATGCGCTCAAGGAGGTCATCGTGCGCTTTCCGGCCGGAGCCCTGCAGTTCGAGATCGGCATCCAGAGCTGGAATCCGCAGGTGCAATCCCGCATCAGCCGTCGTCAGGACAACGACCTCGCCCAAACCAACATCCGGTGGCTGCGCACACACTCGCAGGCGCATCTGCATGTCGATCTGATCGCCGGCCTGCCCGGTGAAGACCTTGCGAGTTTCGGTGAGGGCTTCGACCGGCTGGTGTCACTGAACCCGCACGAAATCCAGGTGGGTGTGCTCAAACGACTCCGTGGCGCACCGATCGCGCGGCACACCGTTCAACACGGCATGCGCTATGCCGACGAGGCGCCGTATGAGGTGATCGAAACTGCGGTGATGAGTGCACAGGACCTCAGCCGAGTCCGACGGTTTGCCCGCTACTGGGATCTGTACGGAAACTCGGGGCGCTTCAGCCGAACACTGCCCCACTTGCTTGGGGCCTCGCCCTTTGCGCGTTTCATGGCGTTTTCAGACTGGCTCAAGGCGCGCGATGCCGGCACGCATCGCCTGTCTCTGGAAACGCAGATGGAACTGCTGCACGCCTGGCTGATCACGGTGGATGGCCAGCCGGTCGAGTCGGTCAGCTCACTGCTGGAACAGGACTACGCAGCCAGCGGCGCCCACGGGCGAGCCGGCTTCATGGCCCGGGGGCTTGCAGGCGGACGAGGCCCTGCACACGGCGCTGACGCGCTCACCGAGGCCGCCGCGCCCAGCGCTCCTTGAAGGTGGGTCCGGTGGGCGCGGGCATGTCCCGGAATTCCGACCATCCCGCACCCAGAGGCAGGCTGCGGATCCGCCCGGCATCGCCGCCGATCCAGCGCAGCACACGCGAAGCCATGCGCGTCAGCGGGCGATACAGCGTGGGACGGTGCGCGACGAACCCCCACATCGCAAGACCCGCCCGTTCGCGCCACGGCCGCAGCCCCCGATCGAGTTGCCGCTCGCGCAGTTTGCGCAGCAGATCGGGCAGGGGAATCTTCATTGGACACACCACATGGCACTCGCCACACATCGTAGCGGCCTGCGGCAGGTCCAGTGCCTTTTCGATGCCCTGGTATGCGGGCGTCAGCACCGAGCCCATCGGCCCAGGATAGACCCAGCCGTAAGTGTGTCCGCCGATCTTCTGGTAGACCGGGCAATGGTTCATGCAGGCACCGCACCGAATGCAGCGCAACATGTCCTGGAATTCGCCACCGAGCAGGCCGGTGCGCCCACCATCGACCAGCACCACATACATGTGCTCCGGGCCATCCTGTTCGCCGGCTGCGCGCGGACCGGTGAGGATCGAAAAATAGTTCGAGATCGACTGGCCGGTGGCCGAGCGCGGCAACAGCCTCGCCACCGTCGCGAGATCTTCCAGCGTGGGCAGCACCTTCTCGATGCCCGTCACGGCCACATGCACCTTGGGCGGCAAGACCGTGCACAGGCCCTCGTTGCCTTCATTCGTGAACACCGCCACCGAGCCGGTCTCGGCGACGATGAAATTGCCGCCAGACACGCCCATGTCGGCCGACAGAAAATGGGGGCGCAGGAACTCCCGGGCCTCGCGGGTCATTTGCGGAATGTCGGTCAGGCGGGGCCGCTGATGCACTCGGGCGAAGAGGTCCGAGACCTCATCCTTGCTCTTGTGCACCACCGGCGCAACGATGTGCGACGGCGGCTCATTGTCGTTGATCTGCAGAATGTATTCACCCAGATCGGTCTCGACGACCTGGACACCCGCAGCCTCGAAATGGCGGTTCAGGGCCATTTCTTCAGAGACCATCGATTTCGATTTGGTGACCTTGCCCACGCCATGACGGCGGGCAATCTCGACCACCAGGCGTGAGGCTGCCTCAGGGGTTTCAGCCCACAGCACCTTGGTGCCGCG
>CAIXXI010000161.1 GCA_903923345.1 uncultured Burkholderiales bacterium
CGATGGCAGGTGTAGCAGGTCACCCCGGTGGCGCCGACGTGCGACTTCCAGTCGGCGTTCACACGCTGGGTCATCTCGATCATGCGGCGCGCGACGATCTTGGTGTACTTCGAGTCGTCGGCGAAGTTCTGCGCGTTGTGACAGTAGGCACAGCCCTGCTCGGGTGCAACCCACTGGGTGATCGCTGCCATGTGCCGGGTGAACTGACCCACGCTCAGATCGCCCAGGACCTTGACGTTCTGATAGACGTCACGGGCCTTTGGGCCATCGGCCGGAACCGCCGGGAGCGGCTCGGGGGCCTTGTTGAGCGCGGCCTGAGTCGCCAGCAACCGCGGGTTGTAGAGCTGCTCCATGCCGGTGCCGCGATAGCCGGACTGGACCGACTCAATCGGCGGGCGCTCGCAGCCGGCGAGGGTCGCAGCGGCGAGGACCGGAACAAGGAGCGCACGCATACAGAAGGAATAGAGGCGAGTCGTGTGTCCCATCTCACTTGACTCCCATGACAGTCACTTCGACGCGGCGGGCGACCGGATCTTCACCGGCAACATTGGCCGCCGTCTCGACTGGCTTGGACAAAATCAGGCGACTCTGATCGATGCCTGCGTTGGCAAAGATATCGCGCACGGCTTTGGCTCGACCCTTGGAGAGCTCCTCATTCTGCGCAGCATCGCCAGTTGCGGAGTGATAACCGGAGATGGTTGCAGTGGCCGAGGGGTTGTCGTTCAGCCCCTTGGCGATCTCGGAAAGCAGCTGCGATTGGCCGGGGCTCAGCACAGTGGAGGCGACCGGGAAGTACAGCACGCCACCGGTTGCGGTGCGAACTGCTGCACCGTCAGCCGGAACCGCTGCAGCAGCAGCTGCTGCGACCGGCGCTTTCACCATGGGGCGGGCTTGCAGGGCGGGATCGATCACGATCTTGTGGCTGACCGGATACGAGGGGACCACGCCATGCTTGGCCGACCAGAGATACCAGTTGTCGACCACCGGACCGGTCAGCAGGATGCCGATACCACCCACGAGCGGGCACAACACGGCGAACCACCAGGCCCAGCGGTGCACCGACTCCATCGTGGCATTGAAGCCCATGGTCCAGCGCCAGAAGAGGCCGGCGCGCTCGGAGGCGGTGCCGCGATCAACGATCTGTTCGATCTCGCGCTCGCCACCGTAGCGACCCACCGCAAGGATGGTTGCACCGTGCATGGCAAACAGCAGCACCGAGCCGTACAGGAAGACGATCGAGAGCGCATGGAAGGGGTTGTAGAACAGGTTGCCGTGGCGAAGTGACAGCGCCGAGACCCAGTCCAGGTGCGGGAAGATCCCGAACGGCACCGCTTCAGACCAGCTGCCCATCATGATCGGACGGAAGAAGCCGCAGACCAGATAGAGCCAGATGGCCGCCGCAAAGGCCCAGGCGATGTGCGTGCCCAGACCGAGCTGGCGCGCACGCCGGTAGCAGCGTGCCCACCACAGCAGCAGCGAGACGGTGAGCAGGAAGCCGACGACCAGCCACCAGCCACCTTCAGCCAGCGGCGGAATGCTCAGGCCATAACTGGGCGGCGGCGGCTCAAGTGCCAGCCAGAACAGTTGGCGAAGCAGCTCGATGGGATTCCAGCCGACCGAAGCCAGCATGTTGAAGCCGATGATATTGAACGCTGCCGTGCCGAAGACCAGCGAGGCGAGACCGAGGCCGCCCAGATAGATCGGCCCGATCTGGGCGTTACCCAGCCGGCCCAGCAGGTGCCACAGGAATGGCTTGCCGGTGCGCTTCCAGTCCGAGCGTGGCAATGCCACGCCGGTGTGTAGCGGGCCAGTCGGCTGGACCGCAGTGAACAGGTTTTGATATTCCGCCACGATGAATCTCCTCGACTCGGGTCTATTACGAGCGCCAGATCGGCAGGTTCAGCCACCAGCCCCACCACTCGGGCCAGCCCCGGGTCCAGAACGGACCACTGATCACGATGCACAGTGCAGCGAACCACACGGCAGCCAGGGCCAGGAACAGGCCGAGACGGTGAATGCCGAGGGTGCCGACTGAGTAGCCGATGAAGTCACGGAAGAACGTGTCTTCATGCTCAGGCGTCTTCACGACCTGACCTTTGCCGGGGTTGGTCGCCGACAGCACCAGGCCACCGTGCATCGACAGCGCCAGGGTTGTTGCAAAGAACAGGCTGGCGGCGATCAGGTGCGCCGGGTTGTAGTGGAAGTGCAGGTACTGGTAGGCGACGTTGCTCACCCAGTCGAGGTGGCTGTAGATGCCGTACGGAAACGCATGGCCCCACGCACCCATCAGCACCGGGCGAATCACCTGCAAGGTGAAGTACGCGAAGATCGCGAAACCGAATGCAACCGGCACATGCAAGCCCATGCCGAGCTTTCGTGCGATCTCGACTTCACGCAGCGCCCAGGAGACGAATGCTCCCAGGGCACAGACCGTGATGATCTGCCACAGACCGCCTTCCATCAGTGGCGCAAGTCTCAGTCCGTATGAGAGGTCCGGCGGCGCAATGCTGATCTGCCAGAGATTCCAGGTCGGGCCCATGGCCGCTCCCCAGACGATCATCGTTGTCCCCAGCAGTGTGAAGAACAGCGTGGAGATACCGAAAAAGCCCACGTAGAACGGTCCTACCCAGAAGTCGAAGAGATCGCCTCCGACAAGGGTGCCGCCGCGCACACGGTACTTTCGTTCAAAGCTCAGCATGGCCATTGGAAATCCTCCGACCCCTGCAACGTCTTCCTGTTGACGTGGCATCAGGTCCTAATTTTTGTGCTGACTGGCGCGACCGGTCCTGAGGACCCGGCCGCGCCGGTCCGTTCTCCTGGAACGTTCCCTTACTTGCTCGGGTTGGGCGTGTTGTGGGACGCCGCAACTCGTGCCGCCGCTGCTTTCGCAGTGTCGGGGTGCCAGGTGTTGATGTTGTAACGATCGCCACTGATCTGGATCAGATGGATGCTCGTCGAAACGAACGCGATCAAAAGCCCAGTGCAAACGATCGCGACTCGCGGATCGACCACTCGCCAATAACGCCACATGTTTCAGTCCTTTCTAACTAAGGTGGGAAATGACCGTGTAGACGGCAGACTTCACGCCACCCCACAACGATCGAGCGCCTTCGGCTCCGGGAAGCCAGGTGCGCCAATTCCAAGTGAGCAACTGGCCGCACAGGCCAAGCACCAGAAAGGCGCCGAACAGCACGAAAAAGACCAGATGCAGGCCATCGAGCGGTTTGACGAATTGACTGGATGTTTGATTCACATGCGCCTGAGCCATCAGTTTCTCCTTGGATACCTGTGTTACGACGACCTAAGTCCTAAGTCCTTAGAACCAGGGGCGCCAGATCCACACCAGGCTGTGGGCAATGAATGCGCCCACGGCCCACAGGATGTAACCCTGCAGGTAGTACTGGTGGAATTCCTGGCACTCCGCGTCCGTCAGACCAGACGGATTCACTTTTTCAGCCATGGCTGATGCCTTTCATAGAATCGCCTTTCGGCAAGACCCACATCGCTGCCGCGTCTCCGCTGCAGCACCCATTGCCGGGCAAGCCCGGCGCTTGTTGGCTGATCGATGCCCGGGACTGAACGCGCATCACGCGGCCTGCCCGAGTTTCGATCGACCAAACAACCGTTGGAGCCGTTCGGCATCCACACTCGGCACACCGGCCGAGCGGGCATCCTGTTCGGCCCGATCCCTCATCCGTTTGGCAGCCGAGATGCGCACCAGCACCGGTTCGGCTTCAAGCAATTCATTGAGCAGCTGGTGAGCCTCGGGCTCCCAGGGCATGGACGCAGCACCCGAAGCTCGGCTCGGCGTGGCGTCGATGCGGTCCATGTCGGTGGACAGCGGCAGGATGTGGAACAGCGCATCGAACAGCGCGTTGCAGACTTCCTGGATCACATAGGTGGCGCCGGCGTAGCCCATGAATGGCGTTCCGGTGTGGCGCCGGATGATGGCGCCCGGAAATGAGGCCGGGATATAGGCCGCGCGGCTGCCGGCTTCGGCCAGATACATGCGTTCGTTGTAGCTGCCGAACATCACCAGGGGCGGCTTGTCGTGGACCATCTGCCGCACGCTGGCGTTGTCGGTTTTCTCACCCGGCTTGCGCGACACCGCGAAATGGCAGGGCAGTCCCATTTCGTCCTCGAGAAAATGGCGCAGGCCGCGTGCATAGGTTTCGTTGGCAACCACCGCGAAACTCGCGGTGCCAAAGAAGTCCTGCGTGACCGAGCGCCACAGGTCCCAGATCGGTTTGATCGTGGTGTGCTTTTCGCGCGTGATGAAGGGTTCGGGGTCGAGATCGAGCAACTCGCCCAGGGTGCGCAGAAACTTAGTGGTGCTGTGCAGTCCGATGGGTGCCTGCAAATACGGGCGGTCGAGTGCCTCGCACAGCATCCGACCAAACTCGCGGTACATGCAGATGTTGACGTCGGCTTCAACCAGACGCGAGACGTCGGCCAGATGCGAGCCCAAGGGGAAGACCATGTTGATCTCGGCGCCGATGCCCTGCACCAGCCTGCGGATCTCGGCCAGATCGCTCGGTGAATTGAAGGTGCCGTAGCTCGGGCCGATGATGTTGACCCGCGGCTTTTCACCGGGTTCGCGCGGCTTGCGTTCAGGC